>CALDPL010000177.1 GCA_937911965.1 uncultured Allomuricauda sp.
CCCCCTCCAGGGCCCGGTATTCCGACAGATCTCCCCTTAGGGTTCCCGGGGCATGCATTACCACGGCATCCACCGTGGCAGGATCATGGTCCCCAAGGGCCATCCGCATCGCATCCTGAAGGCAAAGCCCTTCGGCACTCAGGGAAACCGGATGCTCCAGGGCCTCCGTGGCATAACCGATCCCGATCAATAGGGCCAGGGCATTTCCCACAGCCCCCCTTTCGACACAGGCCAACCCGGCCGCCTTCCCCAGGTCCAAGGCCCTACAGGGATAGTGACCCTGTCCCCTGGCATAGACCTTCAGGGCCTGCATCTGGGCAATGGTGAACGGGGTCAGGGGCGCCTCGCTGCCCCCGGCCAAAAATCGATCGCACATCCCCCCTTGGATCCAGGCCACTGCGTTCAACAGGGCGTGCAGGGCCGTGGAACAGGTAATGGAATGGGAGAATTCCGGTCCCCTGCTCCCCAGATCCTGGGCCACCCAGGAGGATATGTTCCCCAAAGTGGTGGTGGGGGAGGCCAGGGTGGAAACCTTTCCGCCTTCCAAGAACTCCCTGTGGTGCTTTTCAAAAAGGGAGGTGGCCCCACGGGAAGAGCCAATATTGACCCCGAAGCCCGATCCTTCCCCCCAACGGGCCGTCGCAATGGCCTTGCGGCCCGCATATAGGGCAAAGAGCACTGAATCGTCCAAATATCGGTACCTGGGGTCCAAACGCAGCTCCCCTATCCTTTCCTTGAGGACGGCAAACAAAGGGGAGGCCCACACCCTTTGTTCTCCCATGGGGATCTCAGAGAGGAAGTGCCCCTTCCCCAGATAGGATCGCCAAACTTGATCTCCGCTTTCCCCCAGGGAGGACAGAGTCGATAGTGCCGTAATGGATAAGGGTTCCTTCAACATAGTTTCATGCTATACCCATTCAAGTGCGGATCGAATGGCCCCATAAATGCAATCCAACTGCTTCTTTTCTATGATATAGGGGGGCAGGATATACAGGGTGTTGCCCAATGGCCTAAGGTAGACCCCATGATCCATAAAATGCTTGAACAGCCGGTTGCGAAGTTCCCCATAGCGGTCCATTTCCCCTTTGAGGTCCAGGGCAAAGATCACACCCAATACCCGGGTGGAGGCCACCTTGGGGTGGTCCGCCATTTCAGTTTCAAATTCCAGATGCCATCCATTGATGTTCCCAATGCCCTCTTGGATCTCCTTTCCCTGCAACAGTTCCAGGGCCGCCAGGGCCGCCGTACAGGCCAGGGGATTCGCACTGTAGGTGTGTCCGTGGAACAGGCCCTTGGCGAGATCATCGCTGTAAAAGGCGTTGTAGACCTGGGGGCTGCAGGTGGTCAGTCCCATGGGGACCAGCCCAGCAGTCAGGGCCTTGGAAAGACAGATGATGTCCGGAAGGGTCTGCAGATGGTCGCAGGCGAAGATCCGTCCGGTCTTTCCAAACCCCGTCATCACCTCATCGGCTATGGTCAATACCCCATGTTCCCGAAGCAGGGCCAGGATGCGGTCGAGTCCCTTGGGATCGTGCATCTTCATCCCGGCCGCCCCCTGCACCAGGGGCTCGTAGATAAAGCCCGCAATATCATTCCGGGGCAAGCGTTCCTTCAATCCCGTTAAAATCCCCTCCAAATTGTCCTCGTTGGGGACGGGAATGCGCTCCACCTCGATAAAGAATTCCTCGAAGGGCCCATTGTATACCGAGAGCCCGGATACCGACATGGCCCCGAAAGTGTCCCCGTGGAAGCCCTCCTCTAAGGCCAACAGCACCTTACGCCCCTTCTCCCCCCGGTTGTGGTGGTACTGTAGGGCCATTTTGATGCCGATCTCGGTGGCCGTGGACCCATTGTCCGAAAAGAACAATTTTTGCTGGTTCCCCGGCAATACCTTGATCAATTCCTCGGACAACTTTATGGCCGGTTCGTGGGTAAAGCCGCTGAATACCACCTGGTCCAATCGCTGCATCCCTTCCATCACCCGCTGCAGGATATGGGGATTGCAATGCCCGTACACACAGGTGTACCAAGAGGCGATCCCATCCACGTACTCCCTTCCCGCAGCGTCGTACAACAAGGCTCCCTTCGCCCTGGCTATGGGAAGCATATCGGGACTGAGCTTGTGTTGGGTCAAAGGATGCCAAAGATGCTTTTTATCCCGTTGTGCCAAATTTTCCAATGCAACTAGATCTTCCAAAACATTCTATTCTATATCTTGCAAAGATTGGAATTAATGGGCAATAACTTAAAAGGACCGTGCTTAAAAAACTTCTCACGCCAAACTACGGGGAACTGAATTGGAACAGGCTGTTCCTTTTTTTATTGCTCACCGCCCTGTTGATCCGCTTCCCCTTTTTCTTCAGGGACTATATCGACCGGGACGAAAGCACCTTTATCCTCATGGGGCAGGCCTGGGTGGAAGGCCATCTCCCCTATACCAAACTTTGGGACCTCAAGCCCCCGATCACCTTCCTTTTTTTCGCGGGGATCATCAAGCTCTTTGGAAAGAGTTTTATCGCCATCCGGCTCTTCGGCACCCTGATCGTCGCCGGGACCGGCCTGATGGCCTACGGAATTTCCAGAAAGACCTCCTCCAAAAAAATCTCCATTTGGGTGGCCCTGGGCACCGTGGCCCTGTTGAGCCTGTTCGGAAGCCTCCAAGGCGTAATGTCCGAGCACATCAGCATCTTTTTCTTCTGTTGGGGCTGCTACCTGCTCTTGGGCGGGGAACACTGGGCCCGATACCTGCTCATCGGCCTGCACTTTGGCCTGGCCGCCATGTCCAAATTGAACCTGATCGACCCCATACTCCTGCTGGGGGTCTACCTGCTCTGGGAAGGTAGGGCCGGGGGAAGGCTTTGGCCGAGATTCAAAAATCTGTTCTTTTTGGGAGCCGGTATCCTGGCCGTCATTGCCCTGACCGCCCTGCCCTATTATCTGGAAGGGGAGCTCTCCCTGTGGTGGCGTTCCATCTTTGAGGCCCCCATGGCCTATTCCGAGGGGAAATTCCATTCCCCCTTGAAGACCCTGCCCTTCGTCCTGATCGTTTTGGGTGGGCTTGCCGCGGCCTTTAAGCTGAAACTCCTCGATCGCAGGGGCAGGGAACTGCAAATCCTGACGGTCATCATCCTTGGAATCCTGATTTCCTACATGCAGGCCGGAAAGATCAACGGGCATTACCTGATCCAACTCCATCCCATTCTGTTGATCCCCGTGGGGATCATGTTGGGCAAATTGCCCCGGATTCCCATAAGCTATCGTCGGGGGGTGGCCCTACTGTTGCTGTTGGTCCCGTTGGAATCCTATATGGAATATGCCAACATCGTTTCGAACAAGTTGGAAAAAGGGACCTTCTTCAATGGGGAGGGCATAGAACTTCCCAAATATATCAAGGCCCAAAAGTTGGATACCCGCAACATCTACTTCACCGAATACCATATCGGTTATTGGATCCTGGGGGAGAACCCGCCCACCAAGGTGGTCACCCACCCTTCCAACATTACCCGGGATGAACTCTTTCCCTATATGGAAAATCCAAGGAAGACCGGAATGGAGGAACTGAGGTACATCATGGAGGTCCAAAGACCCAAGACCCTGGTGGCCCGGGATGGCAAAAAAATCTTTGACAAAAAATTGTCGGAATACAATGAATATATCGACCGCTATCTGGAAACCCACTACCGTCTAGAGGCCACCCTGGGAAGGGGGCTGATCTACCAGCGCCTGGAATGACTCCAGGGCCGGAGTCCATTGCTTTGCATACTTTTTGATCAGGGCCCTGTCGAAGCCCTCCTCCCTATGGATCCGTCCCAAAAAGAAGGCCGATGACTTCTTTAAAATGATCTCCTCCGTACTGGGGTGGGGGTCCCCGTTGAACACCAGGCCGACACGCACGCCTTTCTGGCTTAGCTTCTCCAGTGAGAGCAGGGTATGGTTGATGCTCCCCAAATAATGCCGGGACACCAAAATCACCTTATGCCAGGGTTGGATCAGATCAAAGATGGTGTCCCTGTCGTTCAGGGGCACCATCAGCCCGCCCGCTCCCTCGATGACCAAATGGTTGTCCGTTTTTGGGGGAACGATTCCTTTCAAGTCGATTTCCACTCCGTCCAAGGCCGCTGCCGCATGGGGGCTCATGGGGGTCTTCAGGGCATAACTGCTGGGATGGATGACCGTTCCTTCCCCCCCGATCAGGGAAGCCACCCTATCGGAATCCGTATGTTCCAGTTCCCCGGCCTGCACGGGCTTCCAATAATCCGCCCCAAGGGCCTCCACAAGGATGGCCGAGCTGATGGTCTTGCCGACCTCGGTGGAAATTCCGGTCACAAAAAAGGTCATCGCAGGGGTTTTGTAATGAAACTGCATTGGGTACAGCGGTAGGACCTGGGCTCAAAAAAAGGGAAGAGTTTGTAGAAGATGTTCTTTCTGCTGTAGTGGACCTCCGATCGGGCCGCCTTGCAATTGGGACATATCACAGGATTGCCGAATGCATCACTGGCATAGGCCCTGATCTCATCATAGATTTCCCTGGCCCGTTGCAGGTCGCTGCTGTATACCTGTAATTTCACCCCGCCAATGGCCGTGGAAATAAGTGGATCGGTATTGATCGTGTTCTCGTCCCTGAGGAAGACGGGGATTCCCTCGGCCTCCAATTTCCCCTTGATGATCACCGCATCCGCAGGAAACTCAAAACTGCCCAAGGTATGGAATTCTGTTTTCATGATTTCACAAGCTGTTTCAACACCACTAAAATACGGGATATTTCCCCATTGGTGTTGTGGAGGTGCAGGCAAAAACGAAGCCTTTCACTCCCTTCCCGGACCGTTGGGGACAGGATGGGCCGAATCCCAAAGCCTTGCCCTTGCAGTTCCGCGGCCACCCGAGCTGCCCGTTCGTTGCCCGGAATCAAGGCCGATTGTATGGCCGAATCACTCGGGATAAAATATTCGGAAAGCCCCAAGGCCCCCAATTCCCCCTTAAAGAACCCGATCCGCTCCCGCAACCGGGAACCAAGCCTTGGCCCTGCTTCCCCGAGAAAACGGTAGGCCGCCAAAATACCGGCCAAGGCATGGGGGGGCAGGGCTGTACTAAAGATCAGCGGCCTTGCAAAATTCACCAGGTATTCCACCAGTCCCCGACTCCCCAACAAAGCGGCCCCATGGGCCCCCAAGGCCTTCCCGAAGGTAATCGTTCGGGCGAACACCCGGGATTCCAATCCAAGCTCCGTTACCAGGTCCCTTCCCGCCCCGTAGATTCCGGTGGCATGGGCTTCATCCACCACCAAATGGCCCCCGACCTCCCCGCAGAACCGGGCCAGAGCCAACAGGTCCGGGGAATCCCCATCCATGGAGAAAACGGATTCCGTGACCACATACACTTCCATATCGACATTCCCCGCCCCATGGCGTTCCCATTGGGCCTTGAGGTCCAAAAGGTCGTTATGGGCAAACCTATGGGCCTTGGCATTCCCCAGGCGGATCCCGTCCCGGATGCTGGCATGTACCAATTCATCGTAGAGGACCAGGTCCCCCCTTTGGGGTACCGATGAAAAAAATCCCAAATTGGCGTCGAAACCGGAATTGAATACCAGGGCCGCCCCGGACCCGTGCCAGTTTGCCAAATGATCCTCCAGCTTCAGATACAGGGGGTGGTTGCCGGAGAGCAAGCGGGATCCCGTAGCTCCATTGATCGGGGAAATTCCCTCCAGAATCCCCTGGGCCATTTCCTGGATCTTCCCCTCCCGGGCCAGCCCCAAATAATCGTTGGAAACAAAATCAACGGGCCAGGTTTCCCGGGACAGCCTTCTCAAATTCCCCTGCATGCTACGGGAATCGAGCTTGGAGCGTAATTTTTTTGGCAATTTACCCATGATCCAAATGTAGTACTTCCTGCCAATAAGCTGTATATTGGTCTTTTGAAAACCCGACTGAAATGAAATTTTTCCTTTCCCTTTTGGCGCTGCTTATCGCCCACTCCATGCATGCACAGACCAATACCTATACGGTATCCTTTGAAAATGCGGTACACCACCAGGCCCTGATCAAGGCAAATTTTCCCGATCTGGGATCTCAGCCGCTCAGCCTGCGGATGGGCAGGTCCTCCCCGGGCCGTTATGCCCTGCACGAGTTTGCCAAGAACCTCTACGGCTTCAAGGCCACGGATTCCAAGGGAAATGCCTTGAAGGTCCATAGGCCCAATCCCAACCAATGGGAGGTGAGCGGACACGACGGGCAGGTCAACATCGAGTACATCCTCTTTGCCGACCGGGGGGACGGCACCTATGCCCAGATCGATCTGACCCACGCCCATTTGAACATCCCCGCCACCTTTATGTACGCCCCAGGGCTGGATAAACGCACGATCGAGGTCAGCTTCGACCTGCCCAAGGATCTCGGTTGGAAAGTGGCCACCCAATTGCCCCTGGTCTCCGGCACCACCTACACTGCCCCGGACTTCCAGTATTTCATGGACAGTCCCATTGAGATCAGCGATTTTGATCTCAGGTCCTTTGAAGTGGATTCCCAAACCATACAATTGGCCCTGCACCACCCCGGGAGCCCGGAAGAGGCCGATGCCTATTTTGAACGGGTCAAAAAGGTCGTCCTGGCCCAAAGGGAGGTCTATGGGGAACTGCCCGCATTCGATTACGGCGGCTATACCTTTTTGGCCTGCTATATGCCCAATGCCTCAGGGGATGGAATGGAACACAGGAACTCCACGGTGCTCACCAGCACCCGATCCCTGGCAGATGGCGGCATGCAACGCAATATCGGAACGGTCTCCCATGAATTCTTCCACGCCTGGAACGTGGAACGCCTCAGACCAAAATCCCTGGAGCCCTTTGACTATAGTGCTGCCAATATGAGCGGGGAACTGTGGTTTGCGGAAGGCTTTACCAGCTATTACACCAATTTGATCCTGTGCAGGGCGGGCCTGATCGCCCCCAAGGACTATGTGGAAGGGCTTACAGGCACCTTCAACTATGTGTGGAACTCCCCGGCGAGGGAATTCTTCAACCCCATTGAAATGAGCTATCAGGCCCCCTTTGTGGATGCGGCCACCTCCGTGGATCCCGTAAACCGGGAGAATACCTTTATTTCCTATTATTCCTATGGCAGCATGCTCGGCCTTGCCCTGGACCTTTCCCTCAGGGAAAAGGACCTGGACCTAGACGGTTATTTTAGACTTCTCTGGAAAGAATACGGTCTTCCGGAAATACCCTATACCATAAACGATCTTCAGCAGGCCCTCAACCGCTATGCGGGGGATTCCTTTGGGGATCGATTCTTCGACAACTTTATACACCATAGCGGCATGCCCGACTACGAATCCCTTTTGGAAACTGTCGGAGTACAATTGGAACAAAAAGGGGAACAGCCTTATTTTGGCAGTGCACTTGCCATGAATTCAGATGGCCTGGGGGCCAGCCTGCTCCGCTATCCCAGAATCGGAAGTCCAGCCTACCAGGCCGGCCTGGACCGTGGGGACATCATCCTGAATATCAATGGGACCCCCTTTGAAGAGGGCCAAAAGTTCGAGGACTACCTGGCTCAATTCAAGATCGGAGAAACCCTGAAGGTACACTACAGTCGATACGACAAGGAGAACACCACCGAATTGAACCTCCAACCATCCAAGGACTACGGATTGTTCCTGATGGAAGATATCGGCCAAAAGCCCACCAAGGGGATGTTGAAGGCCAGAAAGGCTTGGTTAAGGGTGGAGTGATGACCTTTTACAAACAGACTGACAGCGATGGGGAACTCCAAAAGATTCTGGACCTGCAACAACGGAACCTACCGAAAAACCTTTCCTTGGAAGAACGGGAACACGAGGGCTTTCTCACCGTGGAACACGAGTTGGAACTCCTAAGGGAAATGAACGATGCCTGTGGACACATCATCGCCAAGGAAGGGGAAGAACTTTTGGGCTATGCCCTTTGCATGCACCCCAAGTTTGGTGACAGAATCGAGGTATTGGAACCCATGTTCAAGGAACTGGACAATCCTTTCCAAAAGGAAAAGGATTATATGGTCATGGGGCAGGTCTGTGTGGCCAAGGGCCATAGGGGCAAGGGAGTGTTCCGGGGCCTCTATCAAAAGATGAAAGAAATCCTCCCCCAAGGTTTTACTTCCATCATCACCGAGGTGGATGCCAAAAACAAAAGATCCCTGGCCGCCCATACCGCCATAGGGTTTCGGACTATACGGATCTACCACCACCAAGGAAAAGAGTGGCACATCATGCACTGGATCTAAAATATGGGACTATACATAAGCTTCAAAGCTGGTCGCATGATGTATTGTGGTTGTCGGTCAAGAGTGTGTTTCAAATTCAATGGCGTGTTTGCTCGTTCATCGTTATCAACCATCTATTGTTTCCCTCTCCTAAAGGCTATACTCGATTTCCAGTTTCCCCTTTGTGGCCCGGTAGGGGTCAAACGTCCAAATGACCGTTTCCGTCCCATAATAGTCTCCATTCAATAGCGTATCTATGGTACCGGATAAAATCACATCATAATATCCTTCCCTTTTAATTTTCACAGTATCATCCACTTCACCTTTTATTTTGATGATATAGGCAAAATAACTTTTGTTTTCATAAGGGATCAGGGTATCCACCCTTATGTTTGAAAAATCCGTGATCGTAAATTTCTTACGGTCTTTCCTTGTTGATGTGCCACACGAAATCAGTAAGAAGATTGCCAAAACGGGAATAATTTTTTTCATTACATTTAATTTGTAGGAATCAATTGTGATAGGTTGGTTGCTCGGCCACTGGTCCCTCCCCCTTGAAGATGGGACAGATATCTTAATTCTCCGTTTGACATGGCATCCAAAATGCTTGCAGCCAAAGATTGATATCCATCGGCAAACCAATTCTTTTTGGCCCAACCCACAGCATTGTTGAACAGGTCCATTTGTTTTTCTTTAAATTGATCGGAATAGTCAAATGGTATATCCTCATGGGCAGTTGCCAAATCCTCTGCCAATGCAGGGCCCAATAAGATGGCATTTAATCCATTGAAATGGGCATGCCTGAAAGCATCGCCCTTTCCATTATACTGGGAATTTGGATAAAGTTCCTCTGCTTCCCAAGTTGCTTTTTGCGCATTGAGCAAATATCCCACTTGCTTGAACCATGACATGGAATCATATATAGCCATCTCAGAAGTGGACATTCTTCCTTTATAGTCTTGCTCGAAATCCGCCAATTCCGCATTATCAAAAACTAAATATGTCTCAGATACTAATTTCTTGGCCTCGACAGTGTTATTTGTGTCCAGAAAATCATTGATCTCTCCCGCCCAATAGGGGTTCTCAATCAAATGGGTGAGTTCCGTGTGGCCCATGGAATAGTTGAGCCGGTGGTTGAGATCCACCATCCAATTGGCCAAGATCTTTGCCTGGTCCGAGAAATCATGCGCATCCAAAAAAATTGCCATCTGTTTCCTAAAGGTGTCCGTAGCGTTATAAAAGTATTGTCTTTGATTCGGCAAAGTGAGCGAAAACTTCACAAAATTCTTCAGTTTGAAGGTGAGATCGTCCCCAAGGGGCGAATTGTCAAAGCCGTCCCCCGGATCGGGGCCCCCGCCTCCGCCACCGGGACCACCACCGGGACCACCACCAAGTCCCCCGTCATCGAACCAGATGCAGTTGGTCTTGGTGGCGGTATAGGTTCGGCCGTCGTTGGCGGCCAAACAGGCCGGCCCCGCAATATGGGTGCCTTTGTGGGAGCAATAGGTCACCGTGACGGAATAGCAGACCTCCACTTGCTTGGAGGCCAGCTCCAGGCCCCCCGTGTCCGACAGGGGGGTTATCCTTGGGTCGCCCCCATAGGAGAACGAACCGTGGGCCCCGTCCAATTCCACGAGATCGGTAAGGTATTCGAGCAGGAAGGCCCTGATGGCCCCGGTGCTGTCCCTGAAGGCCACAAGGTTCTCGAAGCGTTCCAGGTCCAGGCTGTCCCGCTTTACAAGAAAGATGTAGGTGGTACGCCCGTTGCGTTCCAGCTTCTTGATCCTTGAGGAGTCGATCGTGAAACCCGACCGTTCGGCCTTTGCCGCAAGACCCCCCTTTGTGGGGTTCTTTGCCTTTTGGATCGCCTCCGATGCCAGCGCCCTGTCGACAAGCTGTCCGAAGTGGATCTCCTCTATGGAGAATTCCCGTTCCTTTGAAATACTTTCGGGGATTTCCGCATCCTTATTCACGGTTCCAGGCCAACAAGGCCAAAAACAACATGGGAAATACGGTTCTTGTTTGTTTGGGCATTTGATGATACTTTGATGTTTATCGATCTGGCGGGGAACCTTTGATCGATCACGGCAACGTCCTCCAAGGAATGCTTAGGTCCCATGGATTTCCGTTGTAAAGAGCTGATGGGGAGCTTTTGTCAGGTACAATATATTGATTTTCAACCAATCCACATTGGACGAAAACCTTAAAAATATTGGGG
>CALDPL010000178.1 GCA_937911965.1 uncultured Allomuricauda sp.
AATGAAGTGAGTACCGATGAATTTGTGGTCCCCACCCGGGGAACGGATTGGGGGGACAATGGAGTTTGGAGGACCCTGCATTCCCATACCTGGGATGCCACCCACCAACGGATCAAGAATACCTGGAACGACATGAACTCCAATGTGTACAATGCCACGACCATCATAGATACTAGAAGCAATCCCAGTCCACAACAGGCTGCAGAGGCTAAGTTTATACGGGCCTACAGCATGTTCTGGCTGATCGATTTGTTCGGACAGGTTCCCTTTAGGACCCCGGATGAGGGCCCAGAGATCAATCCTACGGTAATGAGCCGGGCCGAGGCCTATGACTTTGCCGTTCAGGACCTGACCGAGGCCATTCCAAACCTGCCCGCCCTGGGTCCCAGCACCGATTTGATCGGAGCCTCCCAAGCGGCGGCCAAACTGCTCTTGGCAAAATTTTATCTGAACAAGCACATCTTTACGGGAAGTGGAACGGCGGAAGCCGCGGACATGAACCAAGTGATCGCCTTGGTGGATGAGATCAATGCGGCCGGGTTTGAGCTTCAGGCCGGCTACTTTGAGCTGTTTACCGATGATTTGGACACGGAGACCATCTTATATACCACTTCCAGCGTGGGCAACGTGATCTGGAACGGCCTGCACTACAACCAGGTGGTTCCCGACCAAGCGGGGGGCTGGAACGGCTTTGCGACCATAGCCGAGTTCTATGACCTCTTTGAGGGAGATCCCAACATCAACGTCCTTGGTTCCGGGCAGGAAGAGCGCAGGGGCTTTGTACCCACTGATGGTACCAATTACGGGATTGGCAACGGCTTTTTGATCGGTCAACAATACGACGAAAACGGAAATCCCTATACCGATAGGACCGGTGCACCTTTGTACTTTACCAAGGAACTGCCCGGCCTGTTGGGCAACGATGAAAATAGCGGTATCCGGGTAATCAAATACAACCCGGCCAACGGGGCCTATGCCAACCACAAGATTGTAATGCGCTATGCCGATGCCCATTTGATGAAGGCGGAGGCCGTGATGAGAAGCGGGGGGGATGCCACCGCCCTGATCAACGAGCTCCGGGTCCTAAGGGAAGCAACCCCACTGGGAAGCGTGACCGAACAGGACATCATTGACGAAAGGGGAAGGGAGCTCTATGGAGAACTTTGGAGGAGGAACGACTTGATCCGTTTTGGACAATTCACCGCGCCCTGGTCCTATAAGGAAATTTCAGGGGACGACACCAAAAACCTGTTCCCGATTCCGGCCACGGCCATTATTTCAAACCCCAATTTGGTACAGAACCCCGGCTATTGATGCCCATGGATCAAGTTTAAGCTGATATTAGAATGAAAGGCCACCGTTTGGTGGCCTTTCTCATTGGGCTCCCTGCCCCATTAATCGTTTATTAATCTTTGATCAATCCATCATTAATATCCAAACCCCTATATTTCCCCATTGGATCTCTATAATGAAACCACTCCATTGGCTTAAACCATCGTTGCTCCTTATCGTTTTTGGCTGCGTCCAAGAGGAACCCGACACCCTCTTTGTCCACAGGGATTCCGCCCATACGGGAATCTCCTTTGTCAATCAATTGGAGCAAAGTCCGCAATTGAACATCCTCAATTACCTCTATTTCTACAACGGGGCCGGGGTGGCTGCCGGGGACTTCAACGGGGACGGGCTGGTAGACCTCTATTTCACCTCCAACCAAGGTGCCGACAAACTCTACCTGAACAAGGGGAATTTTGTGTTCGAAGACATCACCGAAAGGGCCCAGGTCAACAATGCCGGGGGATGGACCACGGGGGTGACCCATGGGGATGTCAACAACGATGGGCTCTTGGACATCTATGTCTGCAAAGTGGGGGACCACGGCCCCATTCGGGGAAAAAACCTGCTTTTTGTAAACCAGGGAATGGACGAAAACGGAATCCCCACTTTTAGCGAACAGGCCGAGGAATACGGCCTGGACTTTATCGGCTATTCCACCCAGGCCGCCTTTTTCGACTACGATCTGGACGGGGACCTGGACCTTTATCTGATGAACCATTCGGTAAATCCAAACCGGTCCTATGGCAAAGGGAACAAGAGGGAGCAGGTGGACCGAATGTCGGGGGATATCCTCTTCAGGAACGACAATGGCAGTTTTGTGGATGTTTCCAAGGAGGCGGGGATCTTTCAAGGGAGCATTGGGTACGGCCTTGGCCTGGCCATAAGCGACATAGACAATGACGGCTACCCTGACATATATATCGGGAACGATTTCTTTGAGAACGATTACCTGTACATCAACCAAGGGGACGGCACCTTTGTGGAGGCCATATCGGGGAATCCTGAAAAACTGGGGCATACCACCCACTTTTCAATGGGCAATGATATTGCCGACATCAACAACGACGGCCTGATGGACATCCTCTCCCTGGACATGTTGCCGGAAGACCTGGAAACCTATAAGACCTCCGGGTTGGAATACCCCTATCCCGTATATCGGGAATACCTCAAAAACGGCTTTGCCCCACAGTATATGCAGAACACCCTTCATCTGAACCTGGATGGGGAACATTTCGGTGAAATAGCAAATTTGACCGGGGTACAGGCCACGGAATGGTCTTGGGGAGCCCTTTTGGCGGATTTTGACAATGACGGCCACAAGGACCTCTTTGTCTCCAATGGAATCATGGGGGTGACCAATGATATGGACTATATCATGTTCATTTCCAATGAAGAAATACAAAATACCATCACTCGGGGACTTTCGGACCGGGACATGGAACTGATCGACCGCCTCCCGAGCAAAAAGGTCCAAAACTATTTTTACAAAAACACCCGGAATATCGGCTTTTCCAATGTTACCGACAATTGGGCCCCAAAGATTGATTCCTACAGCCACGGCTGCACCTATGCCGATCTGGACAACGATGGGGACCTGGATCTGGTGGTGAACAATGTCAACCAACAGGCCTTTGTGATGGAAAACACCCTACAGGGCGGAAACTCCATTACCCTCCGCTTCGTCGGACCCCCAAAAAACCCCATGGGGATCGGGGCAAAGGCCCTGGTCCACACCAAAGGGGGAACCCAGGTCCAGGAAAATTTTACCAGCAGGGGCTTTCAATCGGCCAAGGACAACAGCCTGACCTTTGGTCTTGGGGACAATGCAACAGTGGACTCCATACAGATCATTTGGCCCGGGGGGAAACACCAGACCCTGAACCAACCAAAGGCCAACGGCATCCATGAAATCGACTATTCACAGGCCGCAGGGGACTATTATGCACAATTGACCTCCCCAAAAAGGGACTACGTCCCACAAGCGACGCAGCTGGATTTTGTACATCGGGAATACCCCACCATGGATTTTTACCGGAATCCCCTGATCCCTTTTGCCCAGTCCAATGAAGGGCCATCGGTTTCCGTGGCCGATGTCAACGGGGACGGCTTGGAGGACCTCTTCATCAGCGGGGCCAAGAAACAGCCCTCGGCGCTCTACCTCCAAGGGGAAGGAGGCCAATTTACGGCCCATCAGCCCGAACTGTTCCTGGAGGATGAGATCAACGAGGATGTAGACCAGGTCTTCTTCGATGCGGACAAGGATGGGGACCTCGACCTCCTGGTGGTCAGCGGGGGCAATGAATTTACCCATGGGGCACCCCTGGTTCCCAGGTTCTATGAAAACCGGGAAGGGAAGTTCACCAAAAAAAGCAGCGGCCTGGAAGGAATCGAAATCAACGCTTCCAAGGTCGGGGCCGTGGATTTCGACGGGGACGGCCATTTGGACATCCTAATCGCCTCAAACGCCCTCCCCACCGAATTTGGGGAAGTTTCCAAACAGTACCTCTTCAAGAACGACGGGCAGGGGAACTTTACCGAGGTGACCGAACAATGGGCCCCGGAATTGGGGGACCTGGGGAACATCAAGGACTTTGTCTGGGCGGACCTGGACCAAAACGGACATCCCGACCTCGTGGCCCTGGGACATTGGACCCCCATCAGCATCTTTATGAACAATGGAACCCAATTGCAGCTCCAAAGGGAGAACGGGCTTGACAAGACCAACGGCTGGTGGAACTGTATCGAATTGGTGGACCTGGACGGGGACGGGGACCTGGATATCCTGGCGGGCAATTGGGGGCTGAACACTAAGTTCAGCGCCTCGGTGGAACGGCCCATAACCCTGTATCGAAAGGATTTTGACGGAAACGGTTCGGTGGAAACCGTGGTCACCCATTATCACGGGGATCGGGAAACGGCCTTTTCCTCCAAGGACGACCTGGCCAAACAGATGCCTTTTTTGAACAAGGAATTCCTGTTCTACCGGGACTTCGCGAAGGCCTCCCTGGAAGACCTCCTGGGCAGGGACCGATTAAAGGAAGCCGATCGGCGAAAGGTGTATCTATTGGAAAGTGCCCATTTTGAAAATGTGGGCAATGGCAGCTTTGTCCAAAAAGAACTTCCCCTTTTGGTCCAGGCCTCCACGGTCAATGACATCCAATGGACAAAGAATGACAAAGGAACTATTAATGAACTATTAATGGTGGGCAATAATTTTGAGATAAACACCCAACTGGGTAGATTAGATGCTTCCCATGGAATTTTACTGGAATCCGACGAAAATGGCAACATCCATTGGAAACAGAGCTTGGGAATATCCGGCGCCGGCAGGGCGATTGAAAAGATAAGGGTGGACGGGGAAGATCTGTTCATCATCGCCCTGAACAACGGGGCACCTATATTTTTGGCCAAAAACAAATCCAAATGAAACCAAACCAAACCCTAGTACCGCTGATCCTCCTGTTCCTATTGGGGGCCTGCAAGGACCAAAAGACGGACATTGCCCCCGCCAAGCCCGAACAGACCCTCTTCACCCTTTTGGATGCAGGGCATACCGGGATCGATTTTGTGAACGCGGTCGAGAACCAGAAGGATTTCAACATTTTCAAATACAGGAATTTCTATAACGGGGGTGGGGTGGCCATCGGGGACATCAACAACGATGGGCTTCCCGACATCTACTTCTCCGGGAACATGGTCCCCAACCGACTCTACCTGAACAAGGGCAATTTTGAGTTTGAGGACATTTCAGAGGCTGCGGGGGTCATGGGGAACAAACCCTGGTCCACCGGGGTATTGATGGTGGATGTCAACAATGACGGGTATTTGGACCTCTACGTCTGCAATGCGGGAAATATGGAGGGCAACAACCACGACAACGACCTCTATATCAACAACGGCGACCTTACCTTCACCGAAATGGCCCACGAATACGGCCTTGCCGATACCGGCTTCACCACCCATGCCTCCTTTTTTGATTACGATCGGGATGGGGACCTGGATGTGTACATCCTGAACAACAGCAATGTGCCCGTAAGCAGTTTGGGCTATGCCGAACAGCGGGATATCCGGGCCCAGGACTGGGACAAGGTGCCCCATATTTTCAGGGGGGTCGGGGATATGTTGCTGCGAAACGACAACGGTAAATTTGTGGATGTGAGCGAGGAAGCGGGAATCTACGGAAGCCTCATCGGTTTTGGCCTGGGGGTGATGGTCACGGATTTCAACGGGGACCTCTGGCCGGACCTCTACATTTCCAATGACTTTTACGAAAGGGATTACCTCTATATCAACCAAGGGGACGGCACCTTCAAGGAAGAGATCAAGGATTGGACCTCTCGACTGAGCCTCTCGGCCATGGGAGTGGACATTGCGGACATCAACAATGACGGGCACAACGACATCTATGTCACTGAAATGTTGCCCGAAGAGGAGCAACGGGTCAAGACCATAATGCAGTTTGAGGGATACAATGTCTTCGATCTCAAACAGAGCAAGGACTTTTACCAGCAATACATCCAGAACACCCTTCAATTGAGCAATGGGGACGGCAGTTTTTCAGAGGTGGCCTATTACAGTGGTACGGCGGCCACCGATTGGAGTTGGGCGGGACTGATCTTTGATATGGACAACGACGGTCTCAAGGATATCTTTGTCACCAACGGGATCAACCACGACCTCACCGACCTGGATTTTGTCGATTTCTTTGCCAATGAGATCGTGCAGAAAATGGCCCTGACCGGCCGTAAGGAATCCATAGACTCGATCATTGCCAGGATGCCCGTCAATCCCCAGCCCAATTATGCCTTTAGGAACAATGGGGACATCACTTTTGAAAACGCCAATGTGCCCTGGGGCTTTGAAACCCCCTCCCTTTCCAATGGGGTCGCCTATGCCGACCTGGACAATGACGGGGACCTGGACCTGGTGGTCAACAATGTCAATTCCCCGGCCTTTGTCTATAGAAACAACACCAATGAGCAGTTGGACCACAATTACCTGACCCTCAAGTTCAAGGGACCGGAAAAGAACCCCTTCGGCATCGGAACCCTGGCCAAGGTCTATTTCGACGGGAACATCGTCAACCAGGAATTGATCCCCTCCCGGGGCTTCCAATCCTCGGTGGACTACCCCATGACCTTGGGCCTGGGCAAATCCGAGAGCCTGGATTCCCTGAGAATTGTATGGCCGGACGGCCGCAGCCAATTCTTTAAAGGGGTGAAGGCCAACCAAACCCTGCACTTGGACCATGGGGACGCCACAACGGTCTATACCCCGCCCAAGACAGGGGGCCAAAAGACCTTGATGCGGGAATTGGACAACAGTGTCCTTGTTTCCCACAAGGAGGACGAACACAATGATTTGGACTATGAAGGGCTGATTTACCAAAAGCTCTCCCGGGAAGGCCCGGCCCTGGCCGTTGCGGATGTCAACGGGGACGGCCATGAGGATGTCTTTGTCGGCGGTGCCCAAGGGCAGTCCGCCACCCTCTACCTCCACCAAGGGGACGGAAAACTGGTCCCAAAACGGTCCGAGGCCTTTGAAACCGATAAGGCCCATGAGGATGTGGTTGCCGCCTTCTTCGATGCCGATGGGGACGGGGACCTGGATCTTGTGGTGGGCACCGGAGGCAACAACGTCAACCATCAGCGCAACTATAGGGCAAGGCTCTACCTCAATGATGGACGTGGGAACTTTGAGAAGTCCCCCCATGAACTGCCTTCCACCTTTAAGAACATATCGACCATAAGTCCACA
Organism: uncultured Allomuricauda sp.; assembly: GCA_937911965.1. Lineage (GTDB taxonomy): Bacteria > Bacteroidota > Bacteroidia > Flavobacteriales > Flavobacteriaceae > Flagellimonas. Next base: position 7,092 of record CALDPL010000178.1, read on the forward strand.
TGACTTTGACTCCGATGGGGATGTGGACCTCTTTATCGGTTCCCGGAGCGTTGTGGGCATCTATGGGGTCGATCCGGACCACCTGCTCCTTGAGAACCAAGGGGACGGTCGTTTTGTGGATGTCACCCAAAGATTGGCCTATGACCTGAAGGATGCGGGGATGGTCACGGACTCCAAATGGGCCGATATCGACGGGGACTCCATTGCGGACCTGATCCTGACCTCCGACTGGGACACCCCAAAGATCTACCTGAACAGCGGCAGGAGGCTCAGCAAAATGGAAAGCTCCCTGGACAGCCTGCACGGATGGTGGATTTCCCTGGAGGCCGCAGACCTGGACGGGGACGGGGACATGGACCTGATCCTGGGCAACCAGGGGCTCAACCTGCACTATAGGCCGAGCAAGGAAGCCCCCATGAAATTGTGGGTCAACGATTATGACAACAACGGCACCATTGAACAGATTTCCACGATTCAAAAGGATGGAAAGGATTTTCCCATCCACCAAAAAATGGAGCTCACCTCCCAATTGCCCGGCCTGAAAAAACAGAACCTCAAGGCCAACGATTATGCGGGCCGTACCATTGGGGAGCTATTCCCAAAGGAAACCATGGACCAATCCATCGTAAAAAAGGCAGAGGTTTCCGCCTCGGTCGTGGCCATCAATGAAGGAGGGGGGCGCTTTACCATCAAGGAACTCCCGGACCGGGTGCAGTTCTCCTGCGTCTGTGACATCGCCTGCCTGGATGTGGACAATGACGGAAATTTGGATCTGATCATGGCCGGGAACAATTTCGGCTTCAAACCCCAATTCTCCAGATTGGACGGAAGCCGCGGCAACCTGTTATTGGGCGACGGTGCGATGAACTTTGAGTGGCAGGACAACAGCAGCAGTGGCTTTACGGTCCGGGAGGAGGTCAAGTACCTCAAAGTGTTCAAGGACAAAAACGGAAAAACCTTCATGGTCACCGCCATCAACAATGAAACCCCTAAAATCTTTGGCCTTGATCGGTAGGTTTTCCATACTATTTGCCCTGCTCCTTTTTACGGCCTCCTGTAAAAGGGAAGGAAGCCTGTTCTCCAATCCCGATCCCCGGGATAGCGGAATTGAGTTTACCAATGCCCTCACCCCCAGGGAAGGCCTCAGCATTTTGGACTACCTCTATTTTTACAATGGGGGCGGGGTGGCCATCGGGGATATCGACAATGACGGCCTGCCCGATATATTCTTTTCCGGCAACCAAGTCCCCAATCGGCTGTACCGGAACTTGGGCAATCTCAAATTCGAGGACATTTCCGAGCAGGCCGGCATTGGGGGGAACAGCAGTTGGAACACCGGATCTACCATGGCCGATGTCAATGGGGACGGCCTTTTGGACATCTATGTCTGTGCCGTGGTGGGCATCAATGGCTTCAAGGGCCACAACGAACTGTATATCAACAATGGGGACGGCACCTTTACCGAAAGCGCCCGGGAATATGGATTGGATTTTGATTCCTACAGCTCCAATGCCGTCTTTTTTGACTACGACCTGGACGGGGACCTGGATATGTACCTGCTCAACCATGCGGTACACACCCAAAACTCCTTTGGCAAGTTCGACCTCCGCTTTGAAAGGCGCTATGAGACCGGGGACAAATTGCTGAGAAACGACAACGGCAGCTTTGTGGATGTCAGTGAAGAGGCCGGGATTTACGGGGGCATAAACGGTTATGGCCTGGGATTGGCCGTAGCGGACTTCAACCTGGATGGATACCCGGATATTTATGTGGGCAACGACTTCCACGAGGACGATTACTACTACCTCAACAATGGGGACGGCACCTTCACCGAGAGCCTGAAAACGTATTTTGGCCACACCAGCCGCTTCTCCATGGGCAACGATGTGGCCGACATCAATGGGGACGGAAGGCCCGACCTGCTTTCCCTGGACATGCTCCCCGAGGATGAGGTCGCCCTCAAATCCTCCGAAGGGGACGACAATGTGCAGACCCAGAAAATGCGGGTGGAACATTTTGGATACCACTACCAATTTACCCGGAACATGCTCTTTGTGAACCAAGAGGACGGGAATTTCATGGAAACCGCCCTGCTCAGCGGTATTGCCGCCACCGACAACAGCGACTTTCTGGTCACGGTAAAAGAAACCATCGCAGGTTGCACAGGCGCTGACCCCGCGCCCCTGGAAAGCCTGCTCCGACTCCAGCCCGAGGTATTGCGCGGAGGCACCTGTCGCGATAATCAGGGCATCGCATGTATAGTTGCTGGAGCCCTGCAGCCGAAACGGGCGGCTTTTCAGGTCCACGCTGTCGATATGATCGAAAATGATCTGCGTGTCAAAACGCTCGGCATGCTGCTGCATCTGGACCATCAGATCCGGCCCTTGCAGGTCAGCGGGACCGCCGGGCCAGTTTTCGACCTCGGTTGTCGTGGTCAACTGACCACCCTGCTGCATACCCGTTATAACGACTGGGTTCAAATTGGCCCGTGCGGCATACACTGCCGCGGTATATCCGGCCGGACCGGAACCCAGGATAATTAGTCTGTGGTGCTGTGCTTCTGACATGGGAGTTTCCTGATTTTCCAAGCAAATTAGGTGACTTTGATGTAACAATGGCGTCGGTTCGGCACATTTCAATGTGTCGCCGCCAGGCGCCATGGAAAATCGGTGAGTGCGCGTTATGCTACGGTTCAGCTAAAAGACGCCACAGTGGGGGTATTGTTACTGACCCTGGCTCGTGATGCCCAGCTCACCATCAAGTATCGGGAATTGCCCGCAAGTTTTCAATTATGCATTATGAACCGCTACAATATCAGAAAAAAGACGATCTCTACGCAGTCTATCAACCATAGGGCCGAAACATTGAAGAACAGTAAGCAGGCGGCGGCAGCAGCGAAAGCCGCTGCGCCCGGGAAGCCGCTCGAACGCATTATCCTCGAAGGATTTCTGATCGGATTGATTGCGACCTGCGCGTTCATAACGTTATCGCTGTTTACTTTCCATCCGAACGATCCGGGTTGGTCCAATACCGGTCGCGGTGAAATACGTAACGCTGCCGGGCCTGCCGGGGCCTGGCTGGCCAATATCTTTTTTTCCTTGTTCGGGCAGATGGCCTACGCATTTCCTACCATGTTGATTTATAAGGCGTTTAATATTTTGCGGGAAAAACGGGCGGGGCGGTTTGATCCGCTTGTCTATCTGGTGCGCATTGTCGGGTTTGCCTTGAGCATGATTGCCGCCACCGGGCTTATGGTGCAATACACCGGGTACGAGGCGGGGCATCTGCCATTTTCTTCCGGCGGATTGATCGGCATAGCGACTGCCGAGACTGCGGACACGGTGTTTGGTGTGGTCGGTGGGTCACTGCTACTGGTGTCGATCCTGTTGTT
>CALDPL010000179.1 GCA_937911965.1 uncultured Allomuricauda sp.
CCCAGTGATTCCATCTCCTTTGAGGCCATTGAGCGGCTCACCTCAGATGAGGCATGCCTGACCCAACAGCGGCTTTCCCTAAGGAAACTTTCGGAGCTCCTGGACACCCATGCCCATTCGGTCTCCAAATTGATCAATACCAATACGGGGATGAATTTCAACGACTACATCAACCGAAAAAGGACGGAACTGGCCAAGGGCAGGTTGTTGGACCCGTCCTACGCCAATTGGACCGTGGAGGCCGTGGGGCAATCCGTGGGATTCCGGTCCAAATCCGCCTTCTATTCCGCCTTCAAAAAGCATGTGGGCCATTCCCCCACGGCCCATGTGAAGCGCCACAGGACCCAAAAGGGGGCCTAATTGTTCCGGAATTGCAATTCAGGACTTTTTGGAGCCTTCTTCCCACTGCGTATTTCCCCGGCATCAACCAACTTTGCCAAAAAATCCAAAATCATGAAAAATCAAAGAAGATATGATCTGGACTGGCTCAGGGTCCTGGTGTTCGGCCTCTTGATCGTTTACCATGTGGGCATGTTCTTCGTCCCATGGGACTGGCATATAAAGAACAATGAGATCCAGGATTGGTTGATCTGGCCCATGATCTTCCTCAACCAATGGCGACTTCCCATACTGTTTTTGATCTCGGGCATGGGAACTTATTACGCCCTGGGAAAGAGAAGCTGGGGAAAATTCACCCTGGAACGTTGCCTTAGACTGGGAATCCCCCTGATCGTGGGCATGCTCCTGATCGTTCCCCCACAGGTCTATTTCGAGCGCTTGGCCCAGGGAAGTTTTTCGGGCAGTTATGGAGAATATTATACCACCGTGGCCTTTGAGGGCATTTACCCCAACGGCAATCTGAGCTGGCACCACCTTTGGTTCCTTCCCTACCTGCTCTTGTTTTCCCTAGTGCTCTCCCCCTTTCTGGTGAAACTCGCAAAAGGCCCCACCCCATTTATGGACCGGGTCCGAAGGCTGCTCCAAAAACCCGGGAAGCTATACCTCTTTGTAATCCCCCTCTACCTGATCGAAGTGTTCCTGGAACCCTTCTTCCCGATCAGCCACGCCCTGATCGGGGACTGGTTCTATCTCAGTTTCAACCTGGTCCTTTTCTTCCAGGGCTTTGTGCTGATCGGCAGCGGTCCGGTCTTTTGGGAGAGCTTGGAAAAAATCAGGAAGAAGGCCCTGGCCCTGGGAGTCCTTGCCTTCTGCGGCCTGTTGATCATCTGGCTGGGATTCCGGGACAGCATTGTGGTCCATTTTACAGAGGGACTGTTCAAGGTGGTGAACCTCTGGTCCTGGATCTTGGTCCTTCTGGCCTACGGTGCAAAATTCCTGGACAGGCCCAGCGCCACCCTGGCCTATGCCAACCGCGCGGTCTACCCCTTTTACATTCTGCACCAGACCATTACCGTGGCCCTGGGCTTCTACCTCAGGGACCTGGATTGGGGGTTTGTTCCAAAGGCCCTGGTATTGATCTTGGGAACCTTCCTGATGAGTTGGGCAATCTATGACCTGCTCATTCTTAGAATCCCCCTCCTTCATCCTCTTTTTGGCCTAAAACCCAAGAAAAAGGCTGCGACTTAACGATTTAACTTGATATTATCATCTCCCTGGCAAGGTATTTGTTATTTTTATCCTTGCTGAACCGCATACCGTGAGCATGAAGAAATTGACATTTCTAATTCTGGGAGTCCTTTTGGGAGGGATGCCCCTATACGCACAGGGAGACCTTCCCACTACCCGCCCCCTAAAGATCGGGGAACGGAACACCTTGGACATCAAGGCCAGTGATCAGGGCACCCTGCTCAACATGCCCTCGGTGCTCGAGGAGGACCTGGTCTCCAAAAGGGAAAAACCGGGGGTCAAGATGCTCCCGGACCGACAACTCTTGCAAGCGGGCCACGACCTGCACATTGACCCCAAGGTCGTGGAAAAGAAGGAACAGGGATCCAATGCCTTCTTTGGCGACCAATACCTGGGGGACTTTAAGACCACGGCCAAGTTCGTCGGCATTGTCGCCCGGGACCACGAATACGTGGACGGGGATCGGATCAAGATCTATCTGAACGGGGCGGTCGTGGAACACAACCTATTGCTCGATGGGACCTTCAAGGGCATCAATATCGATTTGGTACAGGGATTCAACCGCATAGAGTTCGAAGCCTTGAACCAGGGTTCCTCCGGCCCCAATACCGCCCAGGTGGTGGTGGTCGGGGAAAAGGGGGAGGTCATCCACGACAACCGTTGGAACCTTTCCACCGGATCCAAGGCCAGCCTGATCATCGTCAAGGAAGACCAACCTTGATCCCGATCATTGACCCGGCCTATAGGTGCGCTGGGCCCTTTTGAGCACATCCTCCCTATAGAAGGCCGCATCCTTGAACTCCATATCCGCATAGCGCTGGGCCTGATCGTCAAAATGTGGGGAATTTGGATCCCCGCTCTGGCCCCCGGCCAATAAGGTCTTGGCCCTGACCCGTTCCCCAAATTCGACCACGGCCACAAAACTGTTTCCCCGGGTCCCGTATATTTTTTTGGTGTTGTTGTCATAATTGGCCCCATAGGCGGCCAAGGCGCCCCAGGTACCGCTGGCGTATCCAATGGGAATGCTGGGAGCGTCGTCGTCAAAGGCCTGTCGGATCTCCCCGTCCAGACGTTGGTATCGATTGACCTCCCCCCAGGGCATTTTCCATGTCCCGAAATCCTCCTCCAACCGGGCCAAAGAGGCCTCCAAAAGATCGAGTTTTTGCCGATCGGGCCAAGCCGACCCCCAATATTCCACCCACTGCATGGAGTACAGGCCTTCGGGCCGATCTGCCTCGGCATAACAGAGGTTGCCGTAGTAGTGGGCCAGGGTCATGGCCACCGAGGTGAAGCCGGCCGAGC
>CALDPL010000180.1 GCA_937911965.1 uncultured Allomuricauda sp.
GTTCCACTGGAAAATCGGTTCCCAAGGCCACAAGGCCCGCACGGTCCAAAAGTGTTTTAAAGGCATAGGCTCCCCGTACCCGTTCCGTTCCCAACCGATCCTCGGCCCAGTACATATCACTTGTGGCATGGGTGGGCTGTATGGAGGGAATGATCCCATTTTCAAAATAATGAAAATCCTCCAGGGAGATCACCTGGGCATGCTCCACCTTCCAACGACGGTCCTCCTTCCCCTTCAGGGCACTTTCATAGGCCCGGAGCACCACTGCATTGGCAGAATCCCCAATGGCATGGGTATTCATCTGATAGTCCGAGGCGGCAATCCGTTGGGCCAGGGCATCGATCTCCTCCACGGGAGTGACCATGGCCCCGTAGTGCCCTTGTAGGTCGGAATAGGGCCGTTTCAGGGCAGCTCCCCGGGATCCCAGGGCCCCGTCCGCCATCACCTTTACAGAACGGACGTTCAAAAGATCTGTTTTGACGATTCCCTTCCCAAGGAAATGGTCCAGAACGGTAGGATGGCTCGATATCATGGCATAGACCCTGATGGAAAGGTCCCCGGTCCGTTGCAGACTGTCTATGAGTTCAATGGTGTTCCTGCCCAATCCCGCATCGTTCACGGTGGTCAGGCCCTGATCGAAGCAAAGCTCCTGTGCATCCAACAGGGCTTGGATCTGTTCTGCCCTATCAGGTCCCGGGATAATGGCGTCCACCAAGCCCATGGGCCTGTCGACCAAGACGCCGGTGGGTTTCCCATCGATTTTGACGATTTCCCCACCACTTACTTGGGTATCCGGGCCGATTCCCGCCAAATCCAAGGCTTTTTGGTTCACCAGGTACGCATGCCCGTCGATGCGCTCCAGAACCACGGGGACGTCCGGAAACAATTCATCCAAGCCTTCCTTTGTGGGGAAGGTCTTATCTTCCCAATCGTTTTGGTCCCATCCCCTTCCCACAATGAAATCTGCATCGTGTTCCTTTTGAAAAGCCGACAATCGGTCCAAAATATCATCGAAGCCGAGGGTTCCCACCAAATCGACCACTTGTTGGGTCATTCCAAGTCCATAGAAATGGCAGTGGGCATCGATCAGGCCGGGGACCATGGTCTTGCCCTTGGCGTCCAGAACCTGTTTGGCATTGTATTTTTTTAGGATGGCAGCATCCTCCCCCACTTCCAGGAACCTGCCATCGCGTATGGCCACGGAAGTCGCTTTGGGCAGATTGTCATCCACGGTATATATATTGGCATTGTGGACTATAAGATCGACTTCTTCCTGGGAAGCACAGGCAAAAAAAGCGATGGAGACAAGAAACAAAAGTGTTTTTTTCACGATACGAGGTTTTTCCAAAAATAGAAAATAGAAGTGAAAATTGGATGGGCATCCCATCCTAATTGTCGAAATCATCTTCTCGATCATTTTATTTTCTAAATTCGGCCTGTAATCTCGGAGGATATGTCGAACCTGCCCTTTTCACTACAGTGGATTACTGTCTTCCCCCAGGCCTTACTGCCCATGGAGGCCGTCACTCCCAATGAGTTGACAATTTTACATTTCGTGTTCATCGCCATATCAATCCTGGGTATCTGTATGGGCTGTTTCCTCATAGCATACAAAAAGGGACACAATGTCCATATGGGCATTTTTACCCTTGCCTTGGCCTCCATACTCTTTGAACTCACCCTCTTGTGGTGGGACGGTCAAATGCATATTCCAAAGATTCCATTTTACTCGAGCTTAATGTTTTTGTTGGGACCCTCCCTCTTTCTGTATATCGACCAGAAAATATATTCCAACCAAAGGTTGGGTACAAGGACCTTGTTGCTGTATTACAGCCCATTTGGCCTGAGCTTTGTCGTACTCATCCTTCTGACCAATTCCCAAAACATCATGCCCATTATCGGATTTAAGGGATTCGGGGTATGGTTGTTGAACCATGCGATGATCAAATTCTTCTTCTCGCTGTTCTTCTTGGTCAAAATGGTGCGTTCCTACCTGGGATACAGAAAGCATATTGAACAGGCGGAACAGCATTGGATCAAGCTGCTGCTATACTTTTTTGCCATCATCTGTGTACTCAGTATTGCCCGGGGCCTGTTCGAAAACAAATTGTCCATCGACAATATCATACAGTATACCCTGGCCTATTTCTTTTCCGTTTTCATCGTCCTGATCTCATTCCTGCTCTACCTGTTCCCCGAACTTGTGACCACCCCCTTGAACAAAAGGATTGATGGCCCCGGATCAAGGGAGAAATACCGGAATTCAGGGCTGACCTCCGCCATGGCAATTGCCCTGAAGGACCAATTGTTGGCTTCCATGGAAACCAAGGTCTACCTGGACCACACCCTTTCCTTGGAGAGCCTCTCCAAATTGCTCAACACGGACCGCTATAGTCTGTCCCAGGTGATCAATCAGGAATTCAACAGGAACTTCTACGAGTTTGTCAATGATTACAGAATTTCCGAATGCATGGTTCAGATTGAAAGCAGGACCAGACAACCCGTCTCGATTTCCGACCTGATATATGAATCGGGTTTCAATAACAAAGTCTCCTTCTACAAAGCCTTTAAAAAGAGAAATAGGGTGACCCCTGCCCAATACATCAAGGCCCTTCAGGACCTGTGAACCCTCACCACAAAAAGCCGAATTCCAGGCACGTGCTGGCTTCTACCCCCAAGATTTACCCTTTGAACACCTTTGCTCCCGTAGAGATTCAATTCGAAGGCTTCCAGACCCATAACCGTTCAACCCAAAATTGTACGTTTCACCGAAAATCCGAAGGGCCCCATCTTCTTTTGTGGTCCGGTCGTCCCCCAAGGGACCCTATGGCCCTGAAGAGAACGGTTTATTCAATACCAAAAAACGATAATCTCGCCCATATTCGGGCCGCCAACGACATATCACTTTTGAAAATGGGGATTATGACCTCCACCCAAGGAACATTTCAAGCGATATCGATCGGTTCGAAATTCCAAAATAAAGGTTAACAAACATCGGGACACCATAAATCTAGGTCGGATTAAAACCCGGTCACA
>CALDPL010000181.1 GCA_937911965.1 uncultured Allomuricauda sp.
TCATGGTGTAAATATGGAATTTTTTATTTACACCCACGGTATTCAACATAGACCCAAAAGTTCAAAGGACAAGCATCCGTAAAATTTCAGATAAGGGTACAGAAAAAATAGAGTTCCGTATATTGAGGTTGGAACTTTTGATAGGAGAACCCACAAGGTATTCATCCAACGGACCAATACCAAAAATAACGAGCAAAGAATAAAACAGCTATGGAAAAAATTATATTCGACAGTGGAATTTCACTTGATGGTTTTTTTGCAGGGGACAACAGGGGTCCAAGCAATCCCATGGGTGGGGTTTCGGGAAAAATTCACAATTGGATGTTCAATCAAAAAGCATTTTGGGAATACTTGGGGATCGAAGGGGGCAAAGAAGACGGACCCGATGGTGGGTTTATAAGGGAGACCATTACAAGAACAGGGGCATTTATTATGGGAAAACGCATGTTCGAAGAAGGTGAAGTCAGTTGGCCCGAAGACCTATACAAGGCAAATGTGTATGTGTTGACCCATGAAGAACGTGAACCTTGGGTCCAAAAAGGATCGACAACTTTTTATTTCATTAACGACGGTATACATAGCGCATTGGAAAAGGCAAAACAATCTGCCAAGGGGAAAGACATCAGGATTCAAGGTGGCGCCCCAAAGTGTCCTTTTAGCTCGTGTGACAGAAATAATAATCCCATTTCGCATATTGCTTTTTTTGGATTTTCATTGTTGAAATTTCCAAGGGCAATTGAGTTTTTTAATCCTGCTTTTAGGTTCGGCTTCAATTTCAAATAAATGTCATCATTTTGTTTCGTGAAGAACCTTTGTGTCTTTTCGTAATTCTTTAAATGCTTTTTCAGTTCTGCTTCCGCTTTTACACAAGTACTGAAATACTTTGTCGTTTTCTTAAAATGAAGCAAAAACCAAAATTCAAGACAAGGGTTATTTACAATTACTGTGACATTCGGGTAATTTGCAAAGAGGTCAGTTCTGATTTCTTTAAACGTTTTAAGGGGTGATTTTTTGCCTTTTGGCGCCTCATTATCCTCTTTAATGACAGTGTCCAGGTCAATAATCCAAAAGACCTTTGTGAATTCTTTGGTGGACAATTCACAGACCAAATTGTACTGTTCTTCCACACTTTTTTTATTTGGAATTTCAGGCTTTATGCTAACACGGATGTTCCGTTCGTTTCGCTTAAGCATTTGCAAATACCAAACTTCGGTTTCTCCGTCCACTACAATCGCAAAAGAAGGATTTGGTTTAGGTGCATTTCCTTTGGGCACCCTCATGGATCTATGTCGATGTACGTGTCTCCCAAATTGGGTGTAGCACTTAGTTTTCCGCTTTTGTAAGCGTTCAATATGTTTGTGGTGTTACGAACAACGGAACTGTCAAAATCGGTCAATGAATAAAGTTCGGTGGCGCAGCTTTCTCGTTTGTCAGTGAACCATATGGCATCATTTCTAAAAATGTCTTTGTTGTCCAAAATTTCCCTGTTGTGCGTAGTAGCGATGATTTGGGATTCTTTGGAATTTAAAAGGAATGAAAGAAGAAAATGCATGTACAGATCGGGGTGCAAGGACGCTTCCAACTCATCTATCGGAAACGCTGTAGAATTTTTGATCAACAAGGCCAATAAACCCGCAAAGCCATAATAGCGCCTAGTACCTTGCGATTCAAATTCTACCGGCAAAGCATATTTTGCGTTGCCGACCGTATGTTCAAATTCAAGATTTATGGCAGCCAATTTCCCTCTTTCTTCCAATTCCTTTATTCTTTCGTTGGGAGCTTTGACTTGCTTCTTCAGAAACTCAATAAAATCATCCGGAATTGCTTTTTCTTCTTCTTGAATTACAATATCGGAAATGTTGAAATCCGCTTTTTTCAAGATTTCAACAACTTCGGATTTGGAAATCTCTTTTTCTCTAATTCGTGAGGTTACAAATTCCTCCAATTCCGTTCTCGTATATATAAGGGGGTTTAAATAATTTCCAAACCAATTGACAACCTCCTGCAATTCCTTGAAATCAATGTTCGTTTTTAAATAACCTCCAAGAACAGTATTGTTCCATAATGTGTTGGCTTCAAGGGTTTTTTCAAAAACTTTATTTGTTGAAATTTTGCTGCCAAAAGTTATTTCGGAGAATTGATTCTCCAGATTGGTTGATCTTTTGAAAAGATTGGCCTTGTTGGGATTGTAAAAATTAAGTTCCTCTGATACAATGGCTTTTTTGAAAAACTCGACTTCGTAGAAATACTTGATGTTGTTCTGAAAAAATTCAATTGAGATAATTGAATTCTCATTAGGTGTATTGGAATCGAATAGAAACGGATTAAAATCAAGTTCGTTGTTTCTTTTCATTTCCGGGTCGATAACGATGTCCCTTAGAAAATCAAGCGCTTTTAGAACTGTTGTTTTGCCTGATGCGTTTGCACCATAGATAAGGGCAAGTTTCAAAATTCTTTGATTGCCAAATTTTACGATGTACGCATCTTCAAGGTGCGTTGATCGATCTGCCTCAAATGAAAGGGTTTGTTTGTCTTTTATTGAGCCAAAATTTTGAACACTGAAATTGATAATCATTTTTTACCCTTATAATGTAACTTGATTACAAATATAAGGATATATATTTCTTTTATTATATTTTATACATATATTTTGTATTATGATTACATATCTAAGAGGTTAAAAAAATATGAAAAGGAGTGAAATTTACAAAACCATTCATTCCAAAATAAAAGCACAGGGCCCATGCCTACATGCACAAAATCATATTTGGGCTTTTCAAATAACAATTTTATTTCAAAACGTTCTTCGTAAAGTACATTCCATTGCCTTCAAAAATTCGGAACACTGTTCTTATTCCTTCATAGGACTCTGTATGTTCAAAAATGCAGAAACACTTCCCTAATATGCCTTAAATTGACCGGGCATTGGAATGGGATATTTTCCATCGGCATCGGGAAGGCTTGGCGGGGTGGAATCCCAGGTGAGTTCCTCCGGCATCAAGAGCCTCTCGGACTTCATGGCTTCCTCCCACTCGATTACCTGACCACTATAGGTGGCCATTCTGCCCATAATGGCGCTCATGGTGCTTTTGGCTCCGATCTCCCCGTCGGCGATCACCTCCTTGTTCCGTATGGACGCAAACAATCTGTTGTGTTCCTCTTGGTAGGGATTGTGGCCTTCGGAATTGGATATGCTCTGGATCTCCATTCCGGAATAGTCGTATATCCTGGCAGCACCCGCATCGTTCATGACCATACTTCCCTTGGTGAGTTGGAAGACCTCCCCTACCCTGGACATGGTATTGGGTTGGTGCCTGCATTGACTTGCGATCACCGCCCCCGATGGATAGGTGTATTCCACAAAATGATGGTCATAGATCTCCCCGTGGTCCAATCCCGTACGAACGGCCCTGCCCCCCATGCCCTGGGCGGATACGGGATACTCCCCGATGAACCAGTTGGCCACATCGATATTGTGGATATGTTGTTCCAGGATATGGTCTCCACAGACCCAATTGAAGTAGTACCAATTGCGCATCTGATATTCCAATTCACTCTGTTTCGGGGTACGAGGCCGTACCCAAACCCCGGCACCGTTCCAGTACACTTGGCCGGATACGATATTGCCCAGGCTTCCCCCTTTGAGAAGCGCCAAGGAGTTGATATAGTTTTCCTGATATCGGCGTTGAAGTCCGACCACCACGTTGAGTTTCTTTTCCACTGCCTTTTTAGCACTTTCAAGGACCTTTCTCACCCCCGGAACATCGGTGGCCACGGGCTTCTCCATAAAGACGTGTTTGTCGTGGTCTATGGCATAGGCAAAATGGTGTGGCCTGAAACCCGGAGGCGTGGCCAAGATCACAACATCGGCCAGATCGATGGCCTTCTTATACCCATCAAACCCATGGAATCTGTGCGCCTGCTTTACGTTCATCTTTTTGGTGTTCCCATACTTTTCATACAGGTTCCCGTAGCTGGAGTTCAAACGGTCCTCGAACAGGTCGGCCATGGCCACAAGTTCCACGTTATCATCGGCCTCAAGGGCCTGGTTGGCGGCTCCGGTCCCCCGTCCCCCGCATCCCACAAGGGCAATTTTCAATTTTCTCTCATTGAATACATTGGCCATGGCCCCTGTATTGATGCTGGGCAGTATAAGGGCCCCCGTGGTGGCCATGGAAGTGTTTTTGATAAATTTCCTTCTGGAGTTCTTGGTTGGTTTCATCGGTATGATATTATGCAGTTCAACAATAGGTCATTTGGGTTCGGATCTTGAAATTGGATCCGGAATTTACAATTTTCGGTTCAATGATTTGTGATGTAATTTAGGTATAGGAAACAGCTCCTACAAGAATTTTGCACCCTTTTTTCCCCTTAGGGCAGGGTGATGAAGATGGACCTGCGTTTTTGTGCCTTTAGATTCCGTGTCCTGTGGCCTTTTCCCGTGGTATCCTCCATCAACAGTACCTCCCCCGGTTGAAAGCTTCGTTTTTCCCCCAAGGAGGTTTCGATTTCCACCCCCACATCCAAGAGCACGATGTACTGCCGTTGCGGGGCGGTATGGAAGTCAAAATCATAAGAGGGCTCCACTTCACGGAAGATTATTTGGCCGGCGGACTCCCCTTTGGACAACCGGCCCAACTCCCCTATATCGACCAAGGGGACTTCAATTACTTCAAAATGGCTATCAC
>CALDPL010000182.1 GCA_937911965.1 uncultured Allomuricauda sp.
GGCCGCAGGGTGAATTCGGGCACATGGTCGTCGTTTTCACATGCGGTAAGGAAAATCAGGGCCATCAGCGCCCCCGTCAGTGGTGTGATAAATGATTTTATTGGTTTCATCTGAGTTGTATTAATTAGAATCCTGGGTTTTGGGTTAGATTTTCATTGGCCTCCAATGCGGTCAATGGAATTGGGAATAGCTTATAGGTGTCCGGAATGGAAGTTCCGTTGAGGGTGTTGCCCTTCCAGGGCCACAGATAACTGTTGCCGGTGAACTTCCCAAAACGGATCAAATCGCTCCTGCGATGCCCTTCCAAATTGAGTTCCCTGGCCCTTTCGTCAAGAATAAAATCCAAGGTAAGGTCGGACTGGGACACCAAATTGGCATTGGAACGGTCCCGGACCGCATTGACATAGGACAGGGCCGTGGCCATATCGGTGCCGGCCGCACCGCGTACGGCACATTCCGCATAGGTCAGATAGGCATCCGCCAATCGAAAGAGGGGAAAGTCCGTACTGGAAAAGGAGGTGGCGTTGGAGCTGCCAAAAAAGAAGGTGTTCCTGAACTTGGTGGAGGGATAGCCATCCGCCCAAGCCTTGTAATCCGACATCTCATAGTTGTGCCCCTCGGTATGGAAGAGAGCTGCCCGATCATCCGGACTGTTGGCCAGATCACCATTGTTGAACAGCCCGTACCAGGCCTTGGTACTCCTGTGGCCACTCCATCCCTCCAATGCCCCATAATCACTCAGGGTCATGGTCTCGGTTCCCAAACTGCCGTTGACAATATAGGTGGTATTTCCAAAACTCTGGCTGGTGATCGCATCGGCGATCAAGGGAAAAATAATCTCGCTGGAAAGATAATTGTCCCCTGAAAAAATACTCACAAAATTCTCATCCAGGGAGTATCCTCCTTCATCGATCACCTTTTTGATATAGGTGGCCGCATCGTCAAATCGCTGGGTTCCGGTATAGACCCCTGCATTGAGGTAAAGTTTGGCCAGAAGCATGCGGCCAACACTTTTATTGGCCCTGCCGTAATCGTTTGTATCGGGCAACATATCCTCAATGGCCAAAAGTTCGGATTCCACATAGTCGAACAGTGTTTGGCGATCTACCTCTGGAAGCGGGTCTGAAGTTCCGTAGTTTTCCTCGGTGGCCATCACCCCTTTCCCAAAACAGTCGATCAGGTAGTAATAGGCCAGGGCCCTGATGAACCGGACTTCGCCCTCGATCCACTCCTCATTTTCTACATCGACCTGTTGCAACACCAGAAGCAGGTTATTGGATTGGGGGATGGTATAATAGATACGGTTGTACAGGTACCTGAAGAACTTATTGTTCTCATCCCAATCCGATGTGGTGGTCAATTGATCCAGGCCATCGTCCCCCCAGCGGTTTTTCATTCCATCCGCGGTAAAATCCTGTAGGTTGATGATTCCCCTCAAAAATGGGGATTCCCCGGCATCATCGTCTATATCGGAACTCCCGGGACCATCGGGTCCCGAAAGGGCAAATGAGGCATAGAGCCGGGAAAGTATCCCGCCAATGGCATTGGGGTCCGATTCCAGGAGATCCTCCAAGGTGAGCTCCACCTGGGGTTGGGTGTCCAGGTCCTTGGTACATCCCTGGACCAGGACCAGCATGGGAATCAATAAAAATAGTACAAATGTTTTTTTCATGGCAAATCTCTTAAAAGTCCAAATTCACCCCAACGGTAAAGGAGCGGGGCCTAGGATAAAAGTTGTTGTCTATTGAGTTGAAATTTTCGGGATCCTGCCCATCGTACTTCGTGATGATGAAAGGATTGTTCAGGGCCCCGAAAAAGCGCATTGAAACATTGGGGATGGCATTGTCCAAACGATAGCCCAATACAATGTTTTCACAGCGAAGGAAGGTGGCGTCCTCCAAAAAGTAATCGGAGAAGGGAACATTGCCCTGCACGTTCACAAAATTGGGATCCGCCGCACCCGAATAGAAGTTGAGCACATTGGACATGCTGTTCGAATTGTTGGGAATGGCACTGTCCACCCAACCCGAGGTCAACCTGCGTGAGTTGTACACCTGTCCCCCGAACTGCCCCCTAAAACTGCTGCTCAGATCGAATTTGTCATAGTTGAACTCAAAACCGAATCCAAAGGTCCAATTGGGACGCAGGGTCCTGTAATACCTGTCGTCGTTGTCCACTATCCCATCCCCGTTGAAATCGGCAAAGGCACCGTGTATCGGATTCCCCGCGGAATCGTACAATTGCCTGAAGACCCAAGCGGAATAGGGTTGATGTCCCACGGCATGATAGGCAATGTTCACCCCGGTCCCGGTTGGAATTCCGGATTCGCTGGCCGTGATTCGGCTGACGTCCTCCAAATTGGTCACTTCGGCGCGACTGTAGGAGGTGTTCCCGTAGAAGTTCAGTTGCATATTGTCCCTGCGAAGGGCCCGAACGTTGAGGTTGATCTCAAAGCCCTTGCTCTCGGTCTCCCCCACATTCTTGACGAAGGAAGAGGTCAATGCCTGGCCGGGGGCCACCGGTACCGTTGCCAAGAGATCCTCGGTGGTGCGTTGGAAGAGGTCCACGGATCCACTTAGGAGATTGCCCTGGAACAGTCCGAAATCCAGACCGACGTTATAGGTCTCCGATTTTTCCCAAGTCAGATCGGAATTGTAAGGTCTCGCGGAATACAGGGCGTAACCGCTCAAATATTGACTGGATACCGAACCGGGCTCAAACAGGGGAATGGATGGGTAGAAGCCCACCGCACCGGTGATGTCCTGTTGTCCGGTCCTTCCCCAGCCCAACCTCAGTTTCAGGTTGTTGACAAATTTCGCATTGTCCATAAAACCTTCTTCATAAATTTTCCAGGCAAAGGCCGCGGCGGGAAAATAGCCCCAGCGGTTTTCCTTGGAAAAAAGGGAGGAGGCATCCGCCCTGAAGGAAACGGTGAACAGATACTTATCGAGCAGGCTCAAGTTTCCCCTGCCGAAGAAAGACTGTAGGTTGAGTTCGTTGTAATAGCGGTTGGTCAGGTTTTGTGGATCCACGATCATATACCGCTCCCCGGTCGCAATATCGTAATCATACTCTTCCTTATTGCCGTCATTTTTAAAGTTCTGATAGGAGTAGCCTGCCTGCAGGTCAAAATTGTGGATGGCTCCATCAAGCTCCTTTTCGTAGGCCAAATAGGACTCCAGGGTTCGGTTTACGATATCCTGGTTCTCCCTATAGTGCACCCCTGGATTGAAGCGATGATTGTTTACCGGATCCACTGCCGGGTCGACCTTCCTATAGGTGGCCAGGGAATTGTCCGTATAGACCTCCTTGATCTTGGCCTTGGACGCCTCGATGCCCACATTGGCCACGGCCCTGAGTTCCGGTAGGAAATGCATCTTGTAATCCAGTTCAATATTGGCCAAGATCTTGTTCACACCTTCCGGACGATCCCGTTGCATGAGAATGGCCACAGGGTTCCATTGTCCGTCCAAGGCCACGAAATCCCCATCCAGGACCGTGTTCTGATAATATCCCCCAAAACGATTGTTCGGGTCGGGATCGAAAATGGGCTTGGTCGGATCCATCTTGATCGCACCCCCAAGGGCCCCGCCCTCATCGACGGCATTCTTATCCGAAATGATCCCCTTGGCATTGAGGTCCACCTTTAGGTGGTCGTCAAAGAACCGGGGGGTGAGTTTCAAGGAACCCGTGATCCGTTCATAGTCATTGGTCTTGACCAGTCCCTGGCTTTCCGTATAGCCCAAGGAGAGACGAATAGGCACCGTTTTAAAGATACTGCCCCGGGCCGAGAGGTTGTGGTCAAAGGAAATGGCCGTACGATAAATGGCATCCTGCCAATCCGTATCGTACAGGATACGGCCCTCTATGGGGTCCGTTCCCAAAATATCGGTATCCTCTGTGCCCGGATCGTCCACCCCCAAATAGTCGGTGAACCCGGGATGGTATTCCTGGACGAACCGTGTAAAATCCTTCCCGCCCATAACGTCTATGGTCCTTCCTACCCGGCTCACCGTGGAGCTGGTCGAGAAATTGAACTTGAATTCCCCGGTCAATCCTTTTTTGGTGGTGATGATAATGACCCCGTTGGAGGCCCTTGAACCATAAATGGCCGTGGCAGATGCATCCTTGAGGATGGAAAAACTCTCCACGTCATTGGGATTGATCAATGACAGCGGATTGCTCACCCCTGCAGGATTGGTGTTGTCCACGGGAATACCGTCGATCACGATCAGGGGGTTGTTGTTGGCGGTCAGGGAGGAGCCCCCGCGAATCCTGATATTGGGAGCGGCATCGGGCTGTCCACCACTATTGGTGATCCTCACCCCCGCTACCTTCCCGGTCAGAAGTTGGTCCGTAGAGACAATCGCCCCTTGGTTGAACTCATCGGCGGTCACGGCAGATACCGAACCGGTGGCATCCTCCACCGTGGTGGTCCCGTATCCGATGACCACAACCTCGTCGAGCTGGGCGAGGTCCTCTTCCAGAGTTACGTTCAAAGTGGCTCCGCTAACCGTGATTTCCCGGGTTCGGAATCCGATATAGGAGAACACCAATACATCTCCCGTATTGGCTTCCAAACTATAATTTCCATCAAAATCAGTTGCGGTTCCCGTAGTCGTGCCCTTGATGACTATACTTACCCCGGGCAGGGGGAGTTGGGTCCCCGATTCCACCACGACCCCTTGTACGGTCATTTGGGCAAACTGTACCAAAGGAACCAAAAACAGGCACCATAGGAGGTACGTCCGTTTCATTCTCATATTAATTTGAGTTAAAGTTAATTTAAAAAAAGTGCTATATTTTTCTTCCCTATCGCTAAAATATGTAATATTAGCAGCGAATTATTCCCAATTCGACAAGACAAGGCACTTACAACGTTTTCTGGTTGATAAATAAACCCTGACATCCACTTTCCTCGGATCATTTTGTAGAATTATCGTATTTTACCAAGATCTATTCTTAAGGACCGTGACGCATGAAGCCTAAAATGACGCTCAAAAAAATAGCTTCCGAATTGGGGCTGTCGATTTCGACCGTATCCAAGGCACTCAAGGACAACATGGACATCAGTAAGGAAAATCGGGAAAAGGTACAGGCCTTTGCCAAGTTCTACAATTACCGGCCCAACACGGTGGCATTGAGTCTCAAGAACAAGAAAACCAAGACCATAGGAGTGATAATCCCTGAGATCGTACACCATTTCTTCGCCAAGGTCATCTCCGGGATCGAAGAGGTTGCGATCTCCAAGGAATACAATGTCATCATCGGGGTTTCCAATGAATCATCCGACAAGGAGGCCATCAACATGGAAATGCTCATCGATGGCAGCATCGACGGCTTTATCATTTCCCTTTCCAAGGAAACCCTCTTCAAAAAGGATTACCACCACCTCCAAGAGATACAGAACAGGAACATCCCCATTGTCATGTTCGATCGGGTGGTCGACGGCATCTCATGCGACAAGATCATCATCGATGACCGGGAGGCCGGGAGAATGGCGACACAACGATTGATCGATGAGGGAAGACGCAGGATCCTGCTGCTTACCACCATGGACTATCTGGACATTGGTCGGCTGCGCACCGAGGGTTATAGGGATGCCCTTAGGGCCAACAATTTGGAATACAAAGAGGATCTTGTCATAAAGATCGGGGAGTTGGGGGATTCGGACCGGGATCGACAGAAGCTGGAAAAAAGAATCCATCAGGCCTTTGATGCCTATCCGGATCTGGACGGAATCTTCGGCGTGAACGAAATCTATGCGGTAACGGCCCTGAACCTGGCCAGGGCCCGTGGATTGGTAGTGCCGGATGCCCTTTCGGTGATCGGTTTTTCCGATGGCATCCTATCCAAATACGCGCGGCCACACCTGACGACGATCAGCCAACATGGACTTGAAATGGGAAGGATCGCCTCGCAGACCCTGATCGAGCGCCTGGAAACCATGGACCGGGACGAACCGGTTGAAGGGGGGCTCCCCTATACGACCCGGGTCGTAAAGACTTCCCTGGTGATCCGGGATTCCACCAGGGCCATTAAGGTAGAATCGAATTGAAGTTGGAAGGCAGGGCTGCGGCCCAATTTTCAAGAAAAATGAAAAGCAGGGCGTTATAATACAAAAAAACATATCTTTGGCCCTATCAACGCTTATATTTTCCTTCCCATTGGATTATAGGGGAACCGTTTACATCGGTTCCGATTGTGGATATAACAAGTCAACACAATGAATCAAAAGCGTCGATTAGGTTTTTGGGAAATCTGGAACCTCAGTTTTGGCTTCCTTGGAATCCAGATGGGTTTCGCCCTCCAAAATGCAAATGCCAGCAGGATTCTCCAGAGTTTTGGTGCCGATGTACACGAATTGTCGTGGTTTTGGATCGTGGCCCCTTTGACGGGCCTGATCGTCCAACCGATCGTCGGCCATTACAGCGACAGGACATGGAATCGTTTGGGCCGTAGGCGGCCCTATTTCCTGACAGGGGCCCTTTTGGCCTCCCTGGGGCTCGTTTTGATGCCCAATGCCGATATGTTCACCGCCTTCATGCCCGCCCGGCTCACCGCGCTGGCTGCGCAGGCCGACTCGGTGCAGCTTGTCCTGCAGCATCAGGATGGCGTGAAGCGGCTGCATGCCCGTCTGGTGGTGGCCGCAGATGGCGCGCACTCGCTGGTGCGCAAGGCCGCCGGCCTCGGTGCGCAGGTGGATGACTATGAGCAGGTGGCGGTGGTCGCCGCCCTGCGCACCGATGTGGCCAATGACGGCACCGCCTTCGAGCGATTCACCGCGGCAGGCCCGATGGCGCTGCTGCCCATCGTGCATGCCGGCACGGCGGCACAAGGTGCAGTGGACGCCGCTCATGGGTTGCCGCGACGCGCCGCGTCGCCCGGCGCATGGCGCACGCTGGTCTGGGCCGCGCGCCCGGATGATGCGCAGCGCCTGATGCAGCTGTCCGATGCACAGTTCCTGAACGAATGGCAGCAGGCCTTCGGCTGGCGCGCCGGCCGCGCGCTGCAGCTGGGCACACGCGGACGCTATCCGCTGGCGCTGACCCGCAGCCGCGGCACGGTGGCATCGCGCATCGTGCTGCTGGGCAATGCGGCGCAGTCATTGCATCCGGTGGCCGGGCAGGGATTCAACCTGGCCCTGCGCGATGCCGCGGCGCTGGCCGAGATGCTGGCGCAGGGCGGTGATCCGGGTGACGCCGCGCGACTTGCGCACTATGCGACGGACCGCGAGGCGGATCGCCGGGGAGTCATCGGCTTCACCGATGCGCTGGTGCGCGTGTTCGGCAGCAACAATGGCGGCGGGTTCTACCAGTTCGACCTGGCCACTGGCCAGGCCACGCTGGTCTCGCTCGACCGGCCGGAATGGCAGAAGAAGAAGCGGCCGTTCACCTTCACCTCGCTCAACGGCTGGCCGGACCTCGAGCTCACGACCAAGATCTATCCCGATCATCACGGCGTCACCGAGCAGCTGGGCACGCTCGAAGCCGGCGACAGCCTGCTGCTCGAGGATCCCTGGGGCACGATCCAGTACAAGGGGCCCGGCACCTTCATCGCCGGCGGCGCCGGGGTCACGCCGTTCATCGCGATCCTGCGCCAGCTCGCCCGGGACGGCGAGCTCGCCGGCAACACGCTGCTGTTCTCCAACAAGACCGCGCGCGACATCATCCTGCGCGACGAGTTCGAGGCGATGCGGGGCCTGCGCTGCGTCTTCACGGTGACCCACGAGCCCGACCCGGCGCTCGAGAGCCGGCGCATCGACCGTGCCTTCCTCGACGACTACGTCGCCGATTTCGACCAGCAGCTCCATACCTGGAACGTGCTGATCACCGCCCACCAGGCCTTTCTAACCAACGAAGCGCTCGGCGAGATTGCCCGCGTGACAACGGCCAATGTGCTAGCGCACGCCAGCGGCGGCGCGCTGTTGGAGGGGACGGTGCTGTAGAGGGGCTACCCCGGTGCAGCGTGCGGCATTTTCCTGGAGCTTGAACTTGTTGCTCCGTCGCGCTATAAGAAGATTCGCCTCCGCGTAGTAGGATGGCAGCAACAACC
>CALDPL010000183.1 GCA_937911965.1 uncultured Allomuricauda sp.
ATCATGAAAGCGAATCGCATGGAGGCCATGTTGGGGTCCCTTGTGGAACACGGGCCGGGCCACTTGGCCGTGGGACAGGTCCAATACTTCTCCCATAGGGGGATCAGTGATGGATACCGGCGATATCAGCAGTGGTTGAACCGCTTGACTTCCAAAGGGGACAATTTCAAGGAAATCTATAAGGAATGTGTCATCCCCTCCCCGTGCTGGATGGCCCACCGATCGGATTTCGAGGCCTGCGGTGGATTTGGACCGGACCGTTATCCGGAAGATTACGACCTGGCCTTCCGCTTTTATGAAAAGAGGCTCAAGGTCATCCCGTCCAATGAAGTGCTGCACCTTTGGCGCGACTACGACAGCAGAACCTCCAGGACCCATGTACATTACGCCCAGAACCACTTTCTTGAACTCAAGCTCCACTATTTCCTGCTCCTGGATCGGGATGTGGGCCGTCCCTTGGTCCTTTGGGGGGCCGGCTTCAAGGGGAAGTTCCTCGCGGCCGGACTTCAAAAGAGGGGGGTCGACTTTTATTGGATCTGTGACAATCCAAGGAAAATAGGAAAGAAAATCCACGGAAAGGAACTCTTGCACTTCGGGGCCCTGGAAGGGCTGGACCGTCCACAGAGCGTGGTCACCGTGGCCAACGAATCGTCCCAAAGGGAGATCCGTGCCCATTTTGAAGCCTTGGGGCAGCGGCCGGTAGAGGACTATTTCTTTTTTTGTTAGAAAGGATCGGGATTTTTTAAATCCCTATATTTGTCCAATCAAAGTTGGGAATGCAGTTTAAACATCCGGATATTCTTTGGGCCCTACTCCTGCTGGTCATTCCCGTTGTCATCCATCTTTTTCAACTGCGCCGTTTTGAAAGGACCCCATTTACCAATGTGGCCATGCTCCAAAAGGTGGTATCCGAGTCCAGAAAGAGCAACAATCTCAAAAAATGGCTGTTGCTCATGACCCGGCTTCTGCTCCTGGCTTCCCTGATCTTGGCCTTTGCCCAACCCTTTACCGCAGCACCCACGGCCCTAAAAGAAACCGAGACCGTGGTCTATCTTGACGATTCCTTCAGCATGCAGGCCAGGTCAAATGGCCTGACTCTTTTGGAGAAGGCGGTACAGGAACTGATCAGGGGCCTGGACGAAACGGACAGCTTCAGCCTCTTCACCAATGTGGAAACCTATGAAGGGGTGCAGATCAAGGACGTTCGCAACAGCCTATTGTCCCTGGGACATTCCCCCAAACAACTGGATCTGGAGGAAATTAGGTTGAAGACCGGTACGCTGTTCTCCGGTTCTTCCACCACGACCAAGAACCTGATCGTCATATCCGACTTTCAGCAAAGAATGGAGTCCCGTACCCCTGAAGGGGACCCTTCCATCAACACGTATTTTGTCCCCCTCAGACCGGAGCTTACGGAGAACCTCTCCCTGGACTCGGTCTATTTGGAGGAGGGACCCACGGAACTGGCCTCCCTGGGCGTTCTCTTATCGGGAGGGGAAGCCGATCTGGCCCTTCCCGTTTCCCTGTACAACGGGGAGGTGCTTATGGCCAGGACGGCTGCCACCTTTGGGGCGGATGGCACGGCCAAGATAAGTTTTTCCATCCCGGACCAAGGGGAGATCAACGGCAGGTTGTCCATTGCGGACAGCGGCCTTTCCTACGACAACAACCTCTTTTTCAGCATCAATGCACTACAGAGGATCAAGGTGCTCTCCATTTCCTCGGGCGACAGTGGTTATTTGGACCGCCTCTACGGGGGGGCGGGATTCGAGTTGAAAAAGTATGGCTTGGACCAGCTCGACCACAGTGCCCTGGACGGCCCGAATTTGGTGCTTATCGATCATTTGTCCTCCATTCCGGGCAATTTGGGCATCGCCTTGAAAAACTTTGTCGACCAAGGGGGAAGCTTGGTGGTGATCCCCTCCACGGATATCGATGTCCCGTCGTACAATGTCCTGCTCTCGGCCTTGGGGGCCGGGCGCTATCTGGGGAAGGTTGCCATGGAATCCCCATTGACCCGGATCGCATATGATCATCCCCTCTACCGGGACGTGTTTGAGTCCCGGGTTGACAATTTCCAATACCCGACCCTGAGGGAGCATTATGGGATTCAGTCGGAACTGCCCGGGATCCTGGGCCTGGAGGGCGGGGATGCCTTTCTTGTCGGAAGGGAAGGCCTTTACATCTTTTCCGCCTCCCTGGATCTTGAAAACTCCGATTTCAAAAATTCCCCTCTGATCGTGCCCACCTTTTACAGGATGGCGGCCGGCAGCCTGAAATCCCCCGAACTGTACCATATCCTGGGGTCATCCACAAGTCTGGACCTGGAGGGCATGCAGGGAATGGACGATGTCCTTAAAGTCACCAAGGACGGGCAGGGGTTCATTCCCCTTCAACAGGCCCATCCCAATAGGGTCCGTTTGGATTTCGACCAAAACCCCACCGAGGCCGGGACCTACGATATCGAACTGCGGGGCAAGAGTCTCAAAAAGATAAGTTTCAACCATCCAAGGGAGGAAAGCCGTTTGGATTATATGGATTTACAGGGTCTCGAGGGGCCATCACTCCATGATTCCCTAGGCTCCCTTTTCAATCGTTTGGAAGCCCAGGGCGAAATTGCCCCATATTGGAAATGGTTTGTTATTTTAGCATTGCTTCTGCTGGCTTTGGAAGTTGTCATTCAAAAATTCGTTTCATGGAAACTCTATTGAAGAATGCGGTGATCGTTTGCCCGGAAAACAAGGAACTCCACCTTAAGAAAAGGGATATCACCATCAAGGGTGGAAAAATAACCGGAATTTCCGCCGCCATTACCCCTAAGAAGGATACGGATGTCATAAACCTGGCAAACCTCCATGTTTCCGTGGGATGGTTTGACAGCGGGGTGGCCTTCGGGGAACCGGGGTTCGAGGAACGCGAGACGATTTCCAGGGGCCTTTGGACCGCGGCGATCAGTGGTTTTACCGACATCGTCCTCTCCCCAAACACCCTGCCCGACAGCAGTTCCGATATCGTGTTTCTCAAGGAAAGATCGGCCGGGGAACCCACCGGTCTACACCCTATGGGGACCTTGACCAAAGGCTCACAAGGGCTGGAATTGGCGGAACTCTACGATATGAAAAATGCGGGTGCCGTGGCTTTCTACGACTTCAAAAAGCAACTTTCGAATTCCAACCTTTTGAAATTGGGCCTGCTCTATGCCCGGAATTTTGACGGCTTGTTGCTTTCCTTCCCACAGGATGGAAACATCAAGGGCAATGGGGTGGCCCATGAAGGGGAGATATCGACCTCTCTTGGCCTTAAGGGGATTCCGGCCCTGGCCGAGGAAATACAGATTGCCAGGGACCTGTTCATCCTGGAGTATACGGGGGGGAAACTCCATATCCCCACGATCTCCACGGCCAAATCGGTACAATTGATCAAGGAGGCCAAAGGCAAAGGCCTTGACGTCAGTTGTAGTGTGGCCATCCACAACCTCTTTTTTACCGACAGCGAACTGCAGGATTTCGATGCCAGGTTCAAGGTTTCGCCCCCCTTGAGGGGCAAGGCCGATATCAAGGCCTTGATCAAGGGGCTCCAAACGGGCGTTATCGATTTTGTGAGCTCGGACCACATCCCGATCGACATTGAGAACAAGCGTTTGGAATTTGACAATGCCCTGGAAGGCACCCTGGGCCTACAGACGGCATTTGGCTGCCTCAACAAGCTCCTGGGCATGGAACTGAGCATTGCCCTCTTGACCAAGGGACGTTCCCGATTCGGTGTGGAGCAGCCCGAACTCAAGGTGGGATCTCCTGCCAATATCACCCTGTTCGACCCGGAATCCACCTTCGTGTTTGAGGAAGGGAACATCCGGTCCACCTCAAAGAATTCCATGTTTGTGGGATCCGAGCTCAAGGGCAGGGCCTATGGTGTGATCAACAACGGCAGCATGGAACTTGACAATAACAGGAACAAAAAATTCAATAAGGCATAACATGGGGATGACCGATAAAACCGACCCGGGCAGGACCACTGCCATAATAGCCTATATTACCTTGGTGGGATGCCTGATCGCCATCACCATGAACATGGAGCCCAAGGATCCCTTTGCACGCTTCCATATCAGGCAGGCCTTTGGGATCCACCTGTTGTTCCATGTTATGGCCATTGGATTCTCCTATTCGGGCATCATGGTCCTGTCCCTTGCCGCCTACGCCCTCTATCTGCTCCTTTGGGGCTACGGGTTTTTACAGGCTTTGGGCGGAAAAACCAAGCCCCTGCCCCTATTGGGCGCCCTTTTTCAAAAATGGTTCACCTTTGTACCCTAACCCAAACCAATAAGAATGTCCCCCGCCAACTTATCCCTGGAACATTTGATCCGTCCTTCACGTCCGACCCCTGAACCTTCCCCGGCCCTGTTCATGTTCCACGGTTATGGGAGCAATGAAGAGGACCTGTTTTCCTTTGCCCCGGAACTGCCGGGAGAACTCACGGTCATATCGGTCAGGGCCCCCTTTGACCTGGACCCCTTCGGGCATGCCTGGTACGCCATTGATTTCGATGCCGAAATGGGAAAATGGAGCGATGACGCACAGGCCAGGGAATCCAGGGATAAAATCCTGGCTTTTATGGAGGAAGCGATATCGGCCTACGACCTGGACCGAAACAACATTTCCCTTTTGGGCTTTAGCCAGGGAACCATCTTGAGTTACGCAGTGGCCCTGTCCTATCCCGAAAAAATAAGAAATGTGGTGGCCCTAAGCGGATATATCAACGAAAACATCCTTCTGGAAGACTATGGGAAGAAGTCCCATGCCCATTTACGCTTTTACGCATCCCACGGGCAGGTTGACCAGGTCATTCCCCTGGAATGGGCCCAACGGACCCCTGGTTTCCTAAAGAAGTTGGGCATTGAACACCGCTATGAGGAATTTCCCATTGGCCATGGGGTCTCCCAACAGAACTTCATGTCCTTTAAAAAGTGGCTGCAAGACCGGATCTGATCAATTGCTCCGACCGTAGAGCAAATGGTCCAAGAGGGTGAAATCCACGCCCAGGTCCTCCTTGAGCTCATACTTTATGATCAGGTCCCCCCAATACTTTCCATCGGAGAAATCCGCCAAGATCCATTTGTGGTTAAGGACCTTGATCTTGTTGATCTTAAAACTTCCGTTCATTCCCGCATAGGGGACCAGGGGGTTGTCCCCTTGGCGTTCATTGGTCTCCAAGAGCTTGTCCGCGATGTACCTGCTGGGGTTTTCCAAATTGTATTCCTCGTAATAGGCCAGGGCATCATCGTTGTTGTCCAGGGAAAAATACTGCAGGTCCAGTACCCTGAGCTCTGCC
The DNA here is from genome assembly GCA_937911965.1 of uncultured Allomuricauda sp. Taxonomy (GTDB): domain Bacteria; phylum Bacteroidota; class Bacteroidia; order Flavobacteriales; family Flavobacteriaceae; genus Flagellimonas. The sequence continues at coordinate 5,329 of CALDPL010000183.1, forward strand.
TTTCGCAGGGAATCCTCCAAGGCCTCGACCTTGTCCGTCAATATGCTGACATCCTCACTCAGGGCCTTTTGCATATTGTTGCCCGTTGTAAAGAAATAAATGGCGAACAGGGCCGCGAACAAAAAAAGGTACAGGTATAGCTTGTTTTTCATCGGATCAAATTTTCAGTCTTAGGTTATCGTAGGCCAAATGTACGTTTTTGGGAAGTTTGGCCTCCACTTCCCCATGGAATCCCATCAGGTGGCTGATGTGGGTAAAATAGGTGGTGCCCGCCCCTACTTCCCGGGCAAATGCCAGGGCCTCTTCCAGGTTGAAATGGGAATGGTGGGCTTCCATCCTCAGGGCATTGACCACCAGCACCTTCACCCCTTTTATTTTTTTGATTTCCCGGTCTTCGACCATTTTCACATCGGTCAGGTAGGCAAATTCCCCGAAGCGATATCCAAATACCTGAAGGCGGTTGTGCCATGCCTCAATGGGA
>CALDPL010000184.1 GCA_937911965.1 uncultured Allomuricauda sp.
CAGTTGGCTGTGCTAAAGGAAGTACATCAACAATATCTCCGCAGATACAAGTGTCCACTGATAATAAAAATTCTATGATAGCCACTCGGGCAGGATGTCCTAATGCTTTTAAGATTTGAGCCATTTCGTATTGGCTTTCGACAAAGTCTAGTGGTTTTGTTTGTTCTATTTCCATTTGTTTATCTCTATATTGCAATATTACGATAATGATTTTAATAGTCAATTATTTTTTTGAAATAAATTGCAACTGTCCATAAAAGTTAAATGAGCTTGATTTTTTTAGAGTATTACCGATTATGTACGGATGTTCGATAGGATCAAGGTATCCAATTGCCTCAGGAACAAACCGTCAAGAATCCTGATTCTCAAAAGGGAAGGGGGGGCATTGTTTCTTTCCGTGAAATTTGTTCCATGTGCAAATATGGACCACAAATTTTGATTTTGGCCCAAACCCGCTATCTTTGGGTATGGCCCAAAATCATCCCCAAGAACGGATCAAGGTTCCAAGATTTCGAGAGGAGGACGGTTTTTACACCAGCCCGGAACGCTCCAAGATCATGGGTAAAATCAGGGGCAGGGACACCAAGCCGGAACTCGCCTTCAGAAAGGCACTGTGGCATGCCGGATATCGCTATCGGATCGATTTCAAAAAGCTCATTGGAAAACCGGACATTGCCCTGAAAAAACACAGGACCGTCATCTTCATCGACGGGGAATTCTGGCATGGGAAGGACTGGCAGCGGCGCAAGGACAAAATAAAGAGCAACCGCGAATTTTGGATACCCAAGATCCAACGCAACATGCAGCGGGATGCCGAGGTCAATCTAAGGCTCGGGGAAATGGGATATACCGTATTCCGATTCTGGGAGACCGAGATAAAAAAGGACTTGGACGGCTGTTTGGAAAAGGTTTTGCTCCACTTGAGAAATTCAAAATAAGGGACTGTGACCCCTTCCCTTTCCCCAAGGTCAGGATAAGCGGGGTTCACAACTCCAGGCGCATCAGCCAATCGGTCTGCCGGTCACTTCCAATAAAATAGAAGTGCTGCCCGAACTTTTGGAAATTGTGCCTTAGGTAGAGCCGTATGGCCCCGGGATTGTGCTGCCAAACTCCCAACCAAAGCCGTTTTTTGTTGTCCCCCCTGGCCAGTTGGATGACCTCCTTGAGCATCAGGCTTCCAAGGCCCTTGCCCTGATGGGTTTCCAGCACATAGAGGCGTTCGAGTTCCATGGCCTCGGAACCCTGATCTTCGGTCTGTGCATCTCCCCGGTTCAATTTGAAATAGCCCAGGATGTTCTCCCCTTCCATGGCAAAATAAAATAGGCTGTCCGGATTGTCAAGTTCCCGCTCCAGGGTCTTGGGATGGAAGGCCCTGTCGATATAGGTTTTAAGATCCAAAGGGTCGTTGACCGCCCCAAAGGCAGCGATGAAGGTTTCCCTGGACAGTTTGGCCAAGGATTCCAGATCCAGGGCAGTACAAGGTCGAAAGCTGGGGGCCATTTCCTTTTTTGTTCAAATTAAGGCAAAAAAAAGAGCCTGACACAGGGCCGGCTCAAAACTCTTCAGGGGGTACTGAACTTACAGCATGAACAGCTTTTTGATCAAAAGCATGCATCCTGTAAAGTAATCGTTTCTGTAAACCTGAACGTTTTCGTCCATTGCGTTTTGGTTAGATTTTAGGGCCATGGCTAATTGGTATTAAATGGTTAATTTGGGATTTTAATCGACATAAGCAAATATAATCCCGATGAATGGTTAAATAAAACAATTGTTGTGTAATTAACACAGTTTGTGGTAAAAAAACATTGACCCGCCATCAAAACCATGGTTTCGGGGCCTCAAAGGATCATTTCGGGGATCTCCCCTTCCACAACAAGCTTGCCTTCAGTGGCCTTTACAATCTCCTCCACGGATACCCCGGGGGCCCGTTCAAGCAATTTAAATCCATCGGGGGTGACTTCGATAACGGCCATATTGGTAACGATCTTTTTTACACAGCCGACCCCGGTGAGGGGAAGGGCGCAACGTTTCAGTAGCTTGGACTCCCCTTCCCGATTGGTGTGCATCATGGCCACGATGATGTTTTCCGCGGAGGCCACCAGATCCATGGCCCCTCCCATCCCCTTGACCATTTTCCCCGGAATCTTCCAATTGGCGATATCCCCGTTTTCGGCCACCTCCATGGCCCCCAGGATGGTCAGGTCTACATGCTTTCCGCGGATCATCCCAAAACTCAGGGAGGAATCGAAGAAAGAGGCCCCGGGCAGGGTGGTGATCGTCTGTTTCCCGGCATTGATCAGGTCGGCGTCCTCTTCCCCTTCATAGGGGAAGGGCCCCATGCCCAATACCCCGTTCTCACTTTGGAACTCCACATTGATGTCATCCCGTACAAAGTTGGCCACCAAGGTGGGTATACCGATTCCAAGGTTCACATAATAGCCGTCCTTGACTTCCCGGGCGATGCGTTTTGCTATGTCGTTTTTATCCAGCATTATTTCTGTCTGACGGTTCGTTGTTCGATTCTTTTTTCATAGTTCTCCCCTTGGAAGATGCGCTGCACAAAGATTCCCGGGATATGGATCTCATTGGGGTCCAGACTGCCGGCCGGCAGCAGTTCCTCCACCTCGGCCACAGTGATCTTGGCCGCCCCGCACATGGAGGGATTGAAGTTGCGGGCCGTCCCCTTGAAGATCAGATTGCCCGCCTCATCGCCCTTCCAGGCCTTTACAAAGGAGAAGTCCGCCCGGAGCGCGTGCTCAAGGACGTACATCTTCCCATTGAACTCCCGGGTCTCCTTCCCCTCGGCCACTTCGGTCCCATATCCGGCCGGGGTGAAAAAGGCGGGAAAACCGGCCTGGGAGGCCCTGCATTTTTCGACCAGGGTGCCCTGGGGGGTCAGTTCCACTTCCATTTCCCCACTGAGCATTTGCCGTTCAAACTCATTGTTTTCCCCCACATAGGAGGAAATCATCTTTTTGATCTGTCGTTTGTGGAGCAAAAGTCCCAGGCCAAAATCGTCGACCCCCGCATTGTTCGAAATGCAGGTAATGCCCTTGACCCCG
>CALDPL010000185.1 GCA_937911965.1 uncultured Allomuricauda sp.
AAACAACCAAGTTTTTGACCAGTTTTATCATGACTTGTTAGAATTGGAAATAGATAAACGATCGATCGAAGCCGCTGTCGTAAAACAACAACATGGTAAAAATAACCAAGGTATAGGCAATGAAACGAACCGCCTTGGACTTGAATTTAAAAGGATTGCGCTCATCCTTTCTGATCCTGTATTCATAGAGCACAAACACCGCCAAAAGGATGAAGTAATCAATCAACCTGTACCCATTGGGGTGCACGTAGGGTTCATAGTGAAATTCCGTGAACAACCGATTGATGAATTGGAAGGAATCCGTAATGGATTCGGACCTAAAGAAAATACGGGAAAAGGTCACGATTCCAAAGGTCAGCAGTACCTGGCCCAGCTCCGTCAAGGTTGGAAAAAAAGTGTTTTCCCCCACCACATTGTCCTTGTATAGGGTGTTTCTGCCCATCAAAAAGACAGGGATATAGGCGAGGGCATGAAAGCCCCCCCAAAATATAAAGGTCCAGTTTGCGCCATGCCAAAATCCACTTACCAAGAAAATGATACAGATGTTCCGAACCGACAACAATTTGCTGACCCTCGAACCGCCCAAGGGAATATAAACATAATGACGGAACCAGGTGGAGAGGGAGATATGCCATCTTTGCCAATACTCGGCCACGTTTCTGGAAAAGTTCGGGAACTTAAAGTTCGACATCAATTCCATGCCAAACATTTTTGAGGTACCAATGGCAATATCGGAGTAGCCACTGAAATCCCCATAGACCTGAAAGCTGAACAGGGTGACCCCTAAAATGAGCGTGGATGCCGAATGGGTTTCGTAATTCAAGAAAATATCGTCGACCATGGGAGCAATCCCGTCCGCAATCACCAATTTTTTAAATAGACCCCATAATATCAGTTTAAGGCCTTGGACCGTCTGTTCGTAATTGTAGGTCCTTTTGCTGGTTATCTGGTGCAATAGGTTGGAGGCCCTTTCAATGGGGCCCGCAACCAATTGTGGAAAGAAGGCGACAAAAGTTGCAAAGGACAGGAAGTCCCTGGAAGGCTTTATCCGTTCATAATACACGTCCAAGGAATAGGACATGGTCTGGAAGGTATAAAACGAAATACCCACGGGAAGGATGATCCGCAAGGTCCAGGTGCTCTCCATGGTATATCCGAGCATTTCGAACATATCCACAAAGGAATCCACAAAGAAATTATAGTATTTGAAAAATCCGAGCAGTCCAATGTTGAGCACCACGCTGAACCAGAGCCAGATTTTTTGCTTTTTCTTGTTCTCCCGGTATTTATCGATCAGGATTCCGGCCAAATAATCCGAACAGGTGCTCAACAAGATCAGGGATAGGAACCTCCAATCCCAAAGACCATAGAAATAGTAACTTCCTACAAGCAACAGGGCGTTCTGGACCCGGACCTTCTTGTTGAACACAAACCAATAAAGCACAAACATTATTGGCAGGAAAATGAAGTATTCTATGGAGTTGAAAAGCATTGGGGGTCCGCTCTTAATTAAAATTCAATGATGATAAACTCTGATCTTCTGTTTTTGGCATGGGCCGCTTCGGTGCAGTGAACCCCATCCCTACATTCGTTGACAAGTTTGGTTTCCCCAAACCCTTCATGGCTTATCCTGTTCTCATGGATTCCCTTTGAAAGGACATAACCCACAGTACGTTCGGCCCTTCGCTCGGAAAGCCATTGATTGTATCGGTCCGTTCCCCTGGAATCGGTATGGGCGGAAACCTTTATGGCCATAGAGGGTTCCGATTCCATGATTTCCACCAATTTGTCCAGCACTAACTTGTCCTTGGGGGTCAAGTAGGAAGAATTGAACTTAAAGTAAACAATTCCAAGATCATTGATTTTGTTCTGCAGTTCCGTGCGCCGGGCATCCTCCGCCTGCTTTCTCGCCTTTTCTGCATCGGCCAGTTCGGCAGCTTCCTTTTCCCTTTGAAGCCGTTCCGCAAGCAATCTGGCATCCCTTTCGGCCTTGGCTATGGAATCTTGGACCCGCTGTTGCTCCTTTTGGATTTCCTCAAGATGGGCGAGTTTTTCCATTCCCTTTCTGGTGAGCCCCTTTTCAACATCAAAGCGATATGCCGCACCCAGGGCATGTTGGATATGGTTGGTGGCATTGTCCGTGTTCATGGCCCATTTTCCACTTGAGCTGACATCCATTCCCCAATGCTCGGAGAACCAGACCCTAAAGCCGATTGTGGCGTTATAGGTGCCCCTGCCTTGGTGGTTTGCATCCGAATATCCAACCCCGACCCCAACATATGGATCGAAAAAACCGGTGTGGCCCAGAATGGTGTTCAGATCATAACTGACCCGGAAATCGAGGGAGTAGTACCTTATATCCTCGGTCAAAATAAATTCATCAACAATTTTCCCTTCCCTGTATTTGTTCAGGGCGCCAATTGCTTCAAAGCCCAAACCGTTTTTGAGATAACGGCCAATACTGATCCTTGAAGGATAGGGTGTCATGTGCCAAGCTTCCTTGATATCAAACAGGTTATTGAACTCATCCCCTGAATCGTCCACAAAATTGACCCCAAGTCCTACCATCCAATAGCTTTCGACCAAACTGTCCTTTTTTGTCAATTTGGCTTCCTGGGAGTATAAGGGGATGGAAATAATGAGTGTAAAGAAAAATACAATGAAATTGAAACTTTTCAACAGGCAAGGTTTTGGTTTTGACCCTCAAATTTATACCCTAATATCCCAACTTTAGGGCATATACTGCAAATGGTACAGATTCTCGATAAATGGTAAAA
>CALDPL010000186.1 GCA_937911965.1 uncultured Allomuricauda sp.
AGGGGACGGCGGCCGATATTATAAAGATTGCCATGGTGAATATTCACCAATGGATCCAACGAAACAACCTTAAGACGAAAATGATCATGCAGGTTCACGATGAACTTGTGTTTGACGTTCATAGAAGCGAAGTAGAAATAGTCAAAGAACGAGTAGCCTTTTTGATGAAGCATGCCGTGAATCTTGAGGTTCCCATGGAAGTAGAGGTGGGCGTTGCTGATAACTGGCTCGATGCACATTAATTAACTAAGAAGCACAATGAATTTTATTCCCGGGAAAAACGATATCACTGAAGCTCATAACCGGATCCACTCCTTTATTCACGAAACGCCGGTACAAACCTGCCAGAGCATCAACCTTCTCGCAGGGTGCGAGATTTTTTTTAAGTGTGAGAACCTCCAAAAGGGAGGGGCCTCCATCCATTCCATACATATGGACCAATACTTTATCAAGGTTCACAGTGATACCAAGGCCGGGCAAAAATTCCTCAAAAAAATAATGGATCGACGAAGAGATCAAAGACCACCCACCCTGGATGGGATTTAGGATCATAATAGTGCCAATGTTGGACCTTTTCCCAGAATCCCTTTGGGATTGCCACCTAATCTGGTGCTCAAATAGTGAAACAAATATCACTTCCATTCGTCCCATTGGAAAAGCAACCTTTGCCCCTAAATTGGTGTCTAAAGTATGAAAGCCGTTGTATCCATGTCCTTGAAAACATTTTTTATCTGCTGCTCCCTTTTTATTTTTTCGCTCCAAATCCTAATGGGACAGACCTTGAGTTCCCAATTGTTGGATGCCGGGACCAAAATGGGAATTCCATATGCCACGATACAATACGGGGAGCATCAAGGGGTCATCAGCAATGGGGAGGGTGTCTTTGGCATTGTGCTGGAAGAAGGTGCCCCAATGCCCGATTCCATCCATATCTCTTCCATAGGATATGAATCCCTGAGCATCGCCCTGGGCCAAATCGGGAACAGCCTGCTGCTTCGTCCCAAGGCCATCGATCTGGAAGGGGTCTACCTCTTTGACAGGGAACTCACGGTCGGGGACATCATCGACAAGATGAAGGAACGTATTCCACAAAATATCAATGGGGATCCCATTAAACAACGGGTTTTCATCAGAAACTCCCACAAGACCCATATTGATAGATTGGATCTTGGTTTTGAGAAATCCACCATTGCGGAACTCGACAGGGAACTCATAGACAGCATTGCCAATTCAGTGCCCCGGGAAGCCGCACATTTTACCGAAAGCCTTATGGATCTATACAAATATGGAAGTGAGTACAAATTGGACATGATCCGGGCGGCGGAACTCTATGACAAGGATCGGGTCGCTTCCCTTGAAGATCTCTCAAAGCGGATGGAGGGGATATTCAAAAGGAACATCAAAAGGGATTCCTACCTGAAGGTCAAGTCCGGAATCTTCAGCCAAAAAATGGAAGTGGATTCCATAGTGTGGGCCGTGGAGGACCAACAGGACAATAATGGGGCCGGGGCCGAAGAAAAGCCGAAGTTCCTGGAATCCCAGCGCCTGGCCCTTGGCGGCCTGCTCAAAGAGCTCTATTACTCCAAGGACAGCAAATTCGACCTGATCCAAAAAACAAATCGATATGAATTCAAGTTGGTGGGGCATACCGAAATCGATGGGGTCGGGACCTATGTCATCGACTTTTTCCCCAAGGGGAAGCGGGCCGATTTCAAGGGTCGGCTCCATATCAATATGGAAGATTTTGCACTGGTCCGGTTGGATTTCTCCAACGTCCGGCCCCTTCGCAATTTTAGGCTGTTGGGCATCACCTATAGGGAACAAATGTATCGGGGAAGCGTCCGTTTTGTCCAACTTTCCAACGGCCGCTATGACTTGAGGTTCATGGAATTTGACCGGGGCAACCATTTGGAGGTGAAACGTCCCCTTAAGGTAGTGGAGAAGAACAAGCATGTCAAGGGGAGGCGCAAACAGAACGAACTCAGCCTAAATCTGGATTTCGAGCTGGACCCTGCTGAATCCCTGGAATTTGTGGTATTCGGCCAAGAATTGATCGAGCCAACGGAATTCACTTCCCAAAAGGAGGATAAAAATGTCAAGGCCACCTATATGCCCGTTTATGATCCCGGGTTTTGGAGGGGCCACAGCATTATGGAACCCAACCGGGCCTTAAGGGAGTTCAGGGCGGAGGATTGACAAGGAAGCTTCCGGCTCAGGCCCTGGGAAGGAACACTTCGGCCATCATGCAACGGGCACTGCCCCCTCCACAGGTCTCAATGGTGTCCAAGGGACTGTGTAGGATCGGGCAGTATTTTTCAATGGATCGGATCTGTTTTGGGTCAAGGCTGTTGTAGGCTGCGCTGCTCATCACCATATAGGCCTGCCCATCCCCTCCGAGCACTTGGAGCATATTTCCGGCAAATTGGTACATCTGTGCCTCACTGATCTCGATGATCTCCCTCCCATCGCCCTTGATCTGTTCCAAGACGTTCTTGCGTTCCTTTTTGTCGTCAATGCTGTCCAAACAAATGATCACAAAATCCTCGGCCATGGCCATCATCACATTGGTATGGTAAATGGGAAGTCTTTTTCCCTCCACACTCTGGTACGCGGTGAACAGCACCGGGGCACAGTCAAAATCCTCGCAGTATTCTATGAAAAGATCCTCATCCGCCCGTTGGGACAGGGCACAATAAGCCTTTTGGTTGATTCGATCCATTAGGATACTGCCCGTACCCTCCAGATACACCCCCTCCTGTTCAGCGGAGGTATAATCCATGATATGCTCAATCACAAAGCCCTGTTCCTCAAGGAGATTCAAGATATCCTCCCGGCGTTCCTTCCTACGGTTCTCGGCAAACATGGGGTAAAGGCATACGGTCCCGTTTCCATGGAAGGACACCCAGTTGTTCGGAAAAATGGAGTCCGGGGTATCGGCCTCCAGGGAGTCATCCACGACGATCACCCGGATTCCGTGTTCTTGCAATAGCTTCACAAAACGATCGAACTCCTGCTGGGCCCTTTGGTTGATCTGCGCATTCTTGATATCAATATCCTCCTGAAAGAAATTGTTCACGGCGGTCTGTTCGTTCATCCTAAACCCAACGGGACGTACCATTAGAATGGTATCGGTAATCTGCTTTTTCTCAAGTATGGAGTTCATGTTCAATATAGGTTTAATGGGAAAATCACCCTCGATCATACTCTTTCTCCCGAATCAAGGGCATGGTACTGCAGCGCAACAGGCCTTCCTGTTTGGAAATTTCCCCATAGGGGATTTCCTCTACGGTCAGCCCCTGATCCCGAAGCCATTGGTTCAATCGGACAAAATTCCTCTCTGATACCACAACCTCGGGGGAAATTGAAAACACATTGCTGAACATCATGTACATTTCTTCCCGATCGATTTCAAATATATGGTCCCTGCCAAAATAATCCACCAAATAGCGGTATTCCTCTTCCACCAAAAATCCATTGCGGTGCAATATTGCATTATCCCGTCCCACCGGTTGGAAACAACAGTCCAAATGGAGCGCATTGGCCCTGGGATCGGTGTTTGATTTTCTAAGCTCAAAGGATTTTACCGTCTTGTGCGGGAAAAGGTCCCTGATGTATTCCACTGCTTCCCGGTTGGTCCTTGCCGTTATATAACCGGCGTAATCGCTTCCGGTATACGTACCGATGAAGATATGGTCCCCACAGGGCATGACATCCCCCCCTTCGATATGAACCTCATCAGGGGGCCTGATCAATTTATTGGGGTCTATTTGGTCCAACACCGCTTGGATGGCCCTGAACTCATCTTCCCTATCGGGAAGGATGTTGGCGTGGAAAATCTTGTCCTCGATCACAAAGGCGATGTCCCGCGTAAAAATCTGGTTGCAGTCCGTCAGGACCTCCGGTCGATAAACCTGCACCCCGTATTTTTGGAGCACCTTGGCAAAGGCCTCCATTTCCCGGACCATATCGGCTTCCTTGGGATAGGTTCCGGCCAAAATATGTTCCAGGGATTTTGGATCATAGGCGTCCTGGGGGAGCGGTGTCGGTCCACTGCTCACCGCCGTTCCCAAAATAACAGACCTCAAGGTACTGGTCTCATCTTCTATATTCAATCGCATCATGGCTGAATTGGATGGATGTTTTACAAAAACCCCAAAAATCCTGGGGCAAATCTACTCTTTTACTAGATATTTCCGTACCTGAACCAAGGAAAAAAGTAAGGCTCATAATGCTTTTATCCAAGTTGAAAATGGAAAGCTTTCAATATTCAACTCAATGAGGCTTAAGATGTTAAATCTTCCTGAAAAGGGTAGATTTTTATTCGACAAATGTTGGAATTACATTTTATAGCCTCTACATTTGCAAAGAGTTTTTTCTTACACATGAAGAAGGTCCTATTTTTATTCTCCCTCTTTGCAATCAGTTTTGCCGTACTGGGGGGCATTGGCAAGCTCGGAACGGAGTTGGCCGACGAGCCGATCTCCGGGGATGGGAGGCCTACAGCCTATATTGCAAAGTATAGGGATTGTATCGACCTGGACGATTTTCCGAAGAACCCGGTCCTGGAAATAACCGTCACTGACCTAACTTCCCACGACTCCTCGGAGCTTGGGTCGGAAATCAAAAAATACCGTAAAGGTTTGGAGGAGGCCGTCAAAAACCTGAACCATATAGAGGCACACCACCATATTCACCGGGAATTCCAAGGCTCCCTGAGCAAACTCGGTCAGGTAGGACTCAGCCAACAACAGAGGATTTACTACCTTGAAACCATGCGTCTTTGTTTCGAAAGTGACAAGGCCCTGAATCTCCAAAAGGTCGGTAACCTGTAGAAAAAAAAGGGGGAAGATTTCTCTTGCACCCCAATATCAATTCCCAAATCTTACCTCTTTTCCACGGGGACAAAAGGTCTTAGGACCTTCCCCACATATATCTGACGGGGCCTTCCAATGGGCTCCTTCATCAATCGCATTTCCCTCCATTGGGCAATCCAGCCCGGAAGTCTTCCCAAGGCGAACATCACGGTGAACATCTCTGTGGGGAGCCCGAGGGCCCTGTAGATGATCCCTGAGTAAAAGTCCACATTGGGATACAGTTTGCGCTCCACAAAATAGGGATCGACCAGAGCTTCCTTTTCCAATTTTTTGGCAATCTCCAATATGGGGTCTTCGATTCCCATATTGTTCAAGACCTCATCGGCGGCTTTTTTAATGATCTTGGCCCTGGGGTCAAAGCTTTTGTATACCCTATGACCAAAGCCCATAAGCCTAAAGGGATCGTTTCTGTCCCTGGCCTTGGCCATATATTTGTCCGTATCGCCCCCATCTGCATCAATGGCCTCCAACATTTCCAGAACGGCCTGGTTGGCACCACCGTGGAGGGGACCCCAAAGGGCCGAAATGCCGGCCGAGAGGGAGGCAAAGAGTCCGGCATGGGAAGAGCCCACTATACGTACCGTGGAAGTGGAACAATTTTGTTCATGGTCCCCGTGCAAAATCAATAATTTGTCAAGTGCCTCAATGGCGATGGGGTCCTTTTTGTATTCCTGATTGGGCCTTTTGAACATCATTTTATGGATGTTCTCGACATAACCCAAGGAGTCGTCACCATAGTCCAAGGGCAACCCTTTCTTCTTTCTGAGTGTCCAGGCCACAAGGACCGGAAACTTTGCCAGAATTCGTACTATGGAGTCGTACATGGCCTTCTCGGAAGAAACATCAACGGAAGTGGGGTTAAAGGCAACCAGGGCAGAAGTCAGGGAAGATATCACGCCCATGGGGTGCGCGGACTTGGGAAAACCGTCCAGGATTTTCTTCATTTCCTCATCCACCTGGGATTCCTCCTTGATATCACTGTGGAATTTTTCCAATTGTGCGGCATTGGGAAGTTCCCCAAAAATCAAAAGATAGGCAACTTCCAAAAAGTCGGCCTTCTCGGCCAATTCCTCTATGGCATACCCACGGTACCTGAGGATTCCCTTTTCACCGTCGAGGAAGGTTATGGCACTCTCACAGGATCCCGTATTCTTATATCCAGGGTCCATGGTCACCAGTCCCGTCGTTGCCCTCAATTCGTTTATATCGATGGCAATTTCATCCTCAGTACCTTTGATTACGGGGAATTCATACCGCTTCCCCCCATATTCCAGTATCGCTTTTTCCGACATTATTCAATTAATTGGGTTAATATAAATGGAATGGGGAATTTACGAAAAAGCCGCGCCATTAACAATTAACAGTGGGATTTTGTGGCCTTGCCAAACATTGATCGACATTGCTTGCAAATCCCTATTTTAAATTGTAAAGTTGTGAATAATAATCATCCACGGATTTCTTCCAGGTAAAGCGCATTTTTTTTGCATTGGCCTGGATTTTCTTCCAAGTGGGCTTGTCGTTTTCAAAGACATCCAAGGCCATATCAAAGGTCTCCAACATATTCTTTATTTTCCCGTCATAACTCTCCCCGTCAAAACTAAAACCGGTCACCATATGCTCCACCGTATCCTTCAGTCCTCCGGTATGATGTACCAGGCAGGGATTCCCGTTGCGCATGGCCAACATTTGGCTTATGCCACAGGGCTCGAAAAGGCTGGGCATAAAATAGAGGTCGGATTCCAAATAAAGGGAGTCTATCAATTTCTCGGATTGGCCATTGGTGAAAATAAAGTTTTTGTGTTCATAGCTCAATTTCCTGAACAACTCCTCATACTGCGGAGCCCCGGTTCCCAGGAGCATAAAGATCCCTTCCACTTTCTCCAGGCGCTTGAGCATTTGAACAAAGGCTTCGGGGGACCGCATAAAAAAGTAGAATTTTTGTTCGGTCAAGCGGGCCACACTGGAAACTATGAAATTCGGGCGGTTCTCCACATAGGCCATGATCTTCTCCCCGGTATGTGCCAAAAAATCGGCCTTGTATTTCTTGGATTCCTCCTGAAGCCACATGAACAATGCCTTAACCGTATTGCGATAGATATTGCCCTTTTTCTCCCGGTTGATGTTCTTGTAGTTGCAGCCGTTGAGTATCCCAAAAAGCCTTCCCTGGTCCTGGGCCTGTTGGAGATCCCGTTCCAGACCCTCCCCTCCAATGAATTCCGGTGGGGAACTGGGAAGCAGCACATCCTCTTTGTAGGATGGGGACACCGTATGTACGGCATCCGCGAATCGAATGCCCACGGCCATAAGGTTGACACAATCCCTATACCTGTAATCCATAAGACTCTTTTGGTCGAAGGGTACATTGGGAAACCAGTTTGCCAAGGAGGAGTAATTGTTTTCGAAGGGCCTGATTCCCTGTATGGCCAGGTTGTGTATGCTATATACAAACCGAATTCTTTTCAATTGGGAATATTCGGGATTGAATTTTCTTAAAAAGAGCAATGTACTGGAATGCCAATCGTGCAAATGGACCACATCAAGGGTTCCAAAGGCACCTTTTTTGATGGCCTCGGCCACCGCCGTACAAAAAATGAAATACTTTATCGCATCGGTATAAAAAGGCTCTTCTGGGTCGTTGTGGTAGATATGTGCGATGTCACCGGCCTGTATTTCGGGGTGATGGATCACGTAGTGGCTTATGTTTTCGAAGTCCTTCTTGGGTTTTACCTCATAGAGTTCGGCCGTATAACCCATTCCCCTAAGATTGAAATTTAGGTTGGTCTTGGGCAGCCCACCTTGGTGCAGCCGTGAATAGGACGGTACGATCACATGGACCTTGTCCCCGCGTTCGGATATCTGTCTTGGGACATCCCGGACCACATCGCCCATCCCTCCGGCCTTGCAATTTGCCAGGGCGTCATTCTCTGCTGCTACAAATAAAAAGTTGTTCATTCGGGATAAAGGTTAAGGGATGATAAGTTGTATATCAATTTAACCAAAGTTTGTTACAGCCGCAAACAAAAAAGCCCTTCCATAAGTGAAAAGGCCCTTTTTGTATAAATCGGTTGTCCCTATTTGAGCTTGAAGGCTTTTTCCTGAGGGTAATAGGCCACATTGCCGAGTTCTTCCTCGATTCTGAGCAATTGGTTGTACTTGGCCATTCGGTCGCTTCTCGAGGCGGAACCCGTCTTGATCTGTCCGGTGTTCAGGGCCACCGCCAAATCGGCAATGGTATTGTCCTCGGTTTCGCCGGAACGGTGCGACATCACGGCGCGATAGCCGGCCTTGTGCGCCATCTCGACTGCCGCCAGCGTCTCGGTCAGCGTACCGATCT
>CALDPL010000187.1 GCA_937911965.1 uncultured Allomuricauda sp.
GACTGGAGTTCAGACGTGTGCTCTTCCGATCTAAGGTTTTATTAGTCCTGCTGTCACACTTGGCGCAAATAATTCACGATACCAATCTGAATGATCTTGGTCAACAACCTTTCCTGGATTATCTCCTTCCAGTACCTTTTCAATTGACTTACGCACAACTTGGACCGCCTGCCAATATCCCCTTGCTGCCATCGCTGCTCTATGTTCTTCATCTTCTTTGTTGTCCGCTATGTTCCAATCACCACTTCTTACTTTTTCAATGAGTTCCTTTGAAACTTTATAATATTCTATGGATAGGGAATGATATGCATCTGTAACATACATGTCATCCACGGCCTTAAGGTATGCCTGTTTATTTTGAGGCAAGCCTGGACTTTCTGGGAAATGCTTAATGACTTCTGTTCGGTAGTTCTCCCATAACAGACGAATTCTATAGGAATAGGGAGATTTTTCCCTTAAGGACAAACCTATTTGAGGCTTGTTTTGAAACGGATTGATTTCCCGTACTTCATAATCGGCCGATTTCATTGTTTT
The DNA here is from genome assembly GCA_937911965.1 of uncultured Allomuricauda sp. Lineage (GTDB taxonomy): Bacteria > Bacteroidota > Bacteroidia > Flavobacteriales > Flavobacteriaceae > Flagellimonas. Next base: position 535 of record CALDPL010000187.1, read on the forward strand.
AACGATTTCATCCGCAATTTGGACTTGTCCATTATTTCGGAATGCTCCAGCCAGTCTTCCTGCAATAACACTATGAGATCCATCCAGCAGAAGTTTCAAAACTTCAGAAGCATCGGTTATTTGTGCCAAGGCTGCTCTCACATCAATTGTATTCTTTTCAAAAATGGTTGGTGAGCTACTTATCAAAGAGGAAGGCAAATTGAAAATTTGAATTCCCATAACCTCAACCCTATCCTCCAAATTGGGCAAAGAGGACCTCAATTCCAAAATTGAAGTTCCGTATAGAAGCTCAATTTTTTTATTCGGTGCTTCTGGAGCTCTGACTATCAATTGTTCTGGAATTGTTTGGTTTCCAGAATGTAGCAAAAGGGATTGTTCTGGAGAAAGACAATATCGCTTGTTGTATTTATCTTCTAAATATCCTACACAAAACTTCCAATAGGAGGTATACCATGAAGTACTATCCTCAACTCGTTCTTTGGGATCCGCAACAATATACCAACCCTTGGTAACTTCTTTCAAAAATCCATTTTTGACCAGACGTTGTTTGTGTATCCGAGATATTTCTGTTGTTTTTATTGCCTTTGCACCCCTTTCGTTCTGCAGGGCGTATAGAACTTCTAAGGATTCTGCAAGTTTCTCTCCCGGTGTTGCCATAATTCGAAACAAATTTAATCGTTCAAGTATTCTAGGCCATTTTTAGCCTAGCATGTCGTACCATTTTTAGCCTAGCATGTCGTACCATTTTTAGCCTAGCGTGTCGTACCATTTTTAGCCTAGCGTGCAAATATACACCAAATAACCTGTCTTTTAAATAGTTAACCAACATTTTTTATTACTGAAATAATGCTAAAAAGTGCGTTGAAAGGTGAAAGAAAAATCAATTTTCCTCAGGTATTTGATGTCAAAATTGACCCCCTTGAAGCATAGAACCATGGGAGGTCCTTTCTTCCCACCATCGGATACAAAAAAAACACCTCCCGAAATTGCTTCCGAAAGGTGCCTTTTTCATATGGGACCAAAGACTAGTTGATGCTCTGCACCACTTCCTTCTTTGCCTCTTTTTTGCTGCCGTCAAAGCCTTCCACCCCGCCCACGGTGGTATACTTCATTACAAAGCGTTTGTCGGGGTTGATGATCTGGTAGGCGAACTGGCACATTACCGCCGCCTCGTGAAAGCCGGATAGGATCAGTTTGAGCTTGCCCGGATAGGTGTTCACGTCCCCGATGGCAAAGACCCCCGGTATATTGGTCTGGTAATCCTTGGCATTGTTCACCTTGATCGCGTTCTTCTCGATCTCAAGGCCCCAATTGCCCAGGGGTCCCAGTTTTGGGGACAGTCCAAAGAGGGGGATGAAATAATCCGTTTCCACATATGCGGGCTCCCGGTCGGCATCGTTGTACTTGATCACCACGGCCTGCAGGTCGTGTTCTCCATGGAGTTCGCTGACCTCGGCCTCGGTATAGAGTTGGATCTTGCCCAATTTGGCCAACTCACTGGCCTTCTCCACGGAATCCAGGGCTCCCCTGAATTCGTTCCTGCGGTGTACCAAAGCGACCTCAGAGGCCACATCGGCCAAAAAGATGGCCCAATCCAGGGCGGAATCCCCCCCACCGGAGATCACCACCTTTTTGTCCCGGAACTTCTCCGGATCCTTGATCATATAGTCCACTCCCTTGCCCTCGTAGGACGCCAGGTTGGCTATCAAGGGCTTTCTGGGCTCAAAGGAGCCCAATCCCCCGGCGATGACCACAATGGGCGCTTGGTGCTTGGTACCCTCCAGGGTGGTGACCACAAAGGAACCGTCCTCCTGCTTTTCCAAGGTTTCGGCACGCTCCCCCAGGGTATATCCCGGCTCAAAGGGTTTGATCTGTTCCAGGAGGCGGTCCACCAGGTCCCCGGCCAGGATTTCCGGATAGGCCGGAATATCGTAGATCGGTTTTTTGGGATAGATCTCCGAACACTGCCCTCCCGGTTGCGGTAGGGCATCGATCAAATGGCATTTGAGCTTGAGCAGCCCGGCCTCGAAAACGGTGAACAGGCCCGTGGGTCCCGCTCCGATTATAATGATATCAGTTTTTATCATGGTTCAAATTTTCCTTTTATACGGTTTTTTGCAATTCTTGTTCTTCAAGTTGATGGTTGTATTCCCTTTGGAGCTCCAACAGGGCCTGTCGGTGGCGGACCACTTCCCCAAGGATGATGATCGCCGGGTTGGACAGTTTTTGCTCTCTGACAATATCCAATATGATGCTTACCTTGCCCACGCCCACTTTTTCGTTTCCGGTGGTCCCTTCCTGAATGATGGCCACGGGCAATTCCCCTTTTCCCTCCTTTTGGAAGAGTTGCACGATCTCCCCCAATTTGGACATTCCCATCAGAATGACCACTGTGGCATTGGAACGGGCCGCAAGGGCCACATCCGTGGAAAGGGTATGGTTCTTTGTGGTACCTGTGACCACCCAAAAACTCTCGGCCAGTCCCCTTTTTGTCACGGGAATGAACTGGGAGGCGGGTACGGCCACTGAAGAGGAGATTCCGGGGACCAGGGCCACTTCGATCCCTTGTCCGGCCGCATACTCCATTTCTTCCGCCCCACGGCCAAATACAAAGGGGTCACCCCCTTTCAATCGGACCACGTGAAACCCCAGGCTTGCCCGTTGTACCAACAATTCGTTGATCTGTTCCTGACTGTAGGCATAGCAGCCCTTGCGTTTGCCCACAAAGATTTTCTCTGCCCTTGGGGCATGCTCCAAAAGCTCAGTGGACACCAGGGCATCATAGAGCACCACATCGGCGGATTCCAGGGCCCTGACCCCCTTAAGGGTGATCAGTTCCACATCTCCGGGGCCGGCCCCCACTACGGTCAATTTCCCTTTATACATGTTGCAGTTCCAATTTTCTATAGGCTTCCAATCGCTGAAGGACCAGTTCGGCATCTTCAAGATATTTTTTGGCAAAGGCCTCGGAAGGCTTGTTGCGGTTCAATTGCAGGGCCAGGTTTTCAAAACCGCCCTCAAAGGCTATTTTTCCGGTGGCCACGTAGAATTTCTCAAAATCGCCAACGATGCCCACATGGGTGTTCGTCTTTACCTTTTCCGAGGTCAACAATGCCTTGGCGGCATTGACCATGGACTGGTAGGAATAATAGATACTGGCCGACCATTTTCCATCTTCCAGGGCCAATCGGGCATTTTCGATTTTCTCTTCACTTTCCAGAAAAAGGGTGGCCACCAGGTCCAAGATCACCCCGGCACATTCCCCGACCCCTATGGCCTGCTGGTATTTTTCTTCATTGCCCCAATCGATAAAGTCAGAAGGGACCAGATTGTCCACCTCGGTGAGCGGCTTCAACATCTCATAGAAGTAGGCCTCCCCCTGTTGGGCGTAATAATCCGTATAATTTTTCCCATTCCCATGGGCCTCGAAATCATCCAAGATCAACCTCAGGGCCTGTGGGCCCCTTTTGCTCGGGATCTTGGCCACCTTATCGGCAAACCTTCCGTTGCCGTCCCCGAAATTCCCACCGCCCAACAACACCTGTAGGGCCGGTGCCACCAATTTATCCTTGGTCCGGATGGACATCCCTTGAAAGCCGATATGGGCCATATTGTGCTGTCCACAGGCGTTCATGCAACCGCTGATCTTTATGGCCACATCCGGGTTTTTGTGGTAATGCGGGTATTCCGCCTTGATCACCCGTTCCAGTTCATCGGCAATTCCGGTACTGCTGGCAATCCCCAGGTTACAGGTATCCGTACCCGGGCAGGCGGTGATGTCCACGGCCTTGTTGTAACCCACTTCCACAAAACCCAGTTTTTCCAGTTCCTGGTAAAAAAACGGAAGGAGTTCCTCCTTTACAAAGGGGATCAATATGTTCTGTCTCAGGGTCATCCTGAACTCCCCGGCCGCATAGTCCTGGACCAATCGGGCCAGTTTTCGGGCCTCTGGGGTATAGAAATCCCCCAACAGCACCTTGATGCCAACGGCCACATAGCCCGCTTGCTTCTGGGGCACCAGGTTGGTGGCCTTCCAGGCCTCAAAGGCCTCGGGGTCCCGGAGTTCCACCTCGGGAACCTCGACCTCTACGGGAACGGTTTTGGGATAGTTCCCATGGTCTATGGGATGGGTGGGGCTGGTAACGGCCAGCTCCACTTCCTTCATCAGCTCCTTGAAGCCGTCCAGGCCGAGATCTTTCAAAAGGTATTTCATACGGGCCTTGGAACGGCTCTTGCGCTCCCCGTAGCGGTCAAAGACCCGCATTATCGTTTCCATAAGCGGGATGACCTTTTCGGTGGGCAAAAAGTCGTACAGTTTTTCGGCATGGCGTGGCTGGGAACCCAGTCCTCCACCGATAAGTACCTTAAAGCCCCTGACCCCGTTCTCCATCTTGGCGATAAAGCCGATATCGTGCATATAGGACAGGGCACTGTCCTTATCGCTGGAAGAGAAGGTCACCTTGAACTTCCTTCCCATTTCCTGGCCGATGGGGTTTCGAAGGAAGTATTCGAACACCGCATGGGCATAGGGGGATACGTTAAAGGGTTCATCCGGATCGATCCCCGCGGTCTCACTTGCGGTGACGTTCCTTACGGTATTGCCACAGGCCTCCCTGATGGTGACCTTGTCCCGCTCCAGTTCGCTCCAGAGTTCGGGGGTCCTTTCGATATCGACAAAGTGGATCTGGATGTCCTGCCGGGTGGTGATGTGCAGGCGGCCCCGGGAATATTCATCCGAAACATCGCAGATGCGGAGCAACTGGGTGGAAGTCACCTTCCCATAGGGCAGTTTGATCCGGACCATCTGTACCCCGGGCTGGCGCTGTCCGTAGATGCCACGGGCCAACCGTAGGCTCCTGAATTTGTCCTCGTCCAAGGTCCCTTCCTTGAATTCCCGAATCTTGCGCTCCAGTGCGATTATGTCCTTTTCAACAATTGGATTCTCTATTTCAGTTCTAAAGCTTTTCATTATCCTAGTTTTCCTATCTTTTTTATAGAGTTATATTGAATAAACCCCCTGTCTTTTAATCGATTCCAAAAAAATCACTCTATGAAACCGACCCCGGCCGTAGTGTTGGTCCGGCTGTCGATCAGGATGAAGGAGCCGTTGGTCCTATGGTCCTTGAATCGGTCGTGGAAGATGGGTTTGTTCAATTTTAACCGCAATCTGGCGATATCGTTCATTTGAAGGCTGTCCACCTGCTCCTCGATTCCGGAATAATCCGGATTGATCTTATGCTCAATGGCATCGACCTTGGCAAGGACCTTGTTCACCCCGTGTTGGACCACATACCTGCCCCCTAGGGTCAGGGGATCCGTGTCCATCCAGGAGACCGTCGCGGTCAATTCCTTGTCCATCCTGGGCAGGTCACCGGCCTTGACCAACATATCCCCCCGGCTCACATTGACCTCATCCTCCAAGGTGATGGTGACCGAGGAACGGCGGGGAGCGGTGCGGTAGGCCTTATCGGCAAAATAGATGCCCTTGATCTTGGAGCGTGTCATCGAGGGCAGGACAACGATCTCGTCCCCTACCTTGAGTTCCCCTCCATAGACCTTGCCGGCAAATCCACGGAAATCGTGGAATTCCTCGGTCTTGGGCCGGATCACGTACTGCACCGGAAATCTCGGGGTCCCCTCATTGTACACATCCTTAAGGTCGAGTTCCTCCAAATGCTCCAAAAGGGTCTGTCCCCCGTACCAGGGCATGTTTTGGGAACGGTTCACCACATTGTCCCCCTTGAGCGCGCTCACCGGGATGAAGGTGATCTTCTGTTCCCTGTAGTCCCTCTTTTCCAAGAGTTTTCCAAAGTCGGCCCTGATGTCCTCAAAGACGTCCTGGGAGTAGCCCACAAGATCCATTTTATTGATGGCCACGATAACATCCTTCACCCTCAAGAGGTTGTTGATGAAAAAGTGGCGGTTGGTCTGTTCAATGACCCCTTTGCGGGCATCGATCAGGATGATCGCCGCCTGGGAGGTCGAGGCCCCGGTGACCATATTGCGGGTGTATTCCACATGGCCGGGGGTATCGGCTATGATATAGCTCTTGGAATCCGTTGAGAAATAGATATGGGCCACATCGATGGTGATCCCCTGTTCCCGCTCAGCCGCCAGCCCATCGACCAGCAAGGCAAAATCCAGTCCTTCGCCCTGAGTGCCCACAGAGCGTGAGTCTGCCTCCAGCGCGGTCATCTGATCATCGAGAACGGCTCTCGAATCGTAGAGCAGGCGGCCGATCAGGGTCGACTTGCCGTCGTCGACCGACCCGCAGGTGAGGAACCGCAGCAGCCCCTTGCCGGTCTGCTCGGCGAGCCAGGTGTCGAGAGCGGTGGTGGGTGCGGCAGGAATATTGGTCGCCATACTCATGCGCCGGGATCCCCCCTCCCATCCTCCCCCACAAGGGGGGAGGTGCCAGCCAATAACTAAGACTCG
>CALDPL010000188.1 GCA_937911965.1 uncultured Allomuricauda sp.
GTTGAGGTTTTCGGCCAATTTGAAATCCACGTTGTTCCCTATAGTGAATTCGGCTTCCATGAGGCCGGGGTCGATCTGTTCCCGGGTCAAAGCGTCCAGGTCCTCGGTCAGCAGGGTGGGGGTATCTATGGGGAGCCCCATTACCAGGTTCAACATCTGAAGGCTGATCTCCTCCAAACGGATGGCGTTCTTCAATTGGTTGTCCACCGTGGAAAGGGTGATCTGCAATTGGTCCACGCTCTCCTGGTCCCCGAGGCCATTTTCATATATGCGCTTGGTCTCGAAGAGGTTCTTTTCCAAGGTCGCCTTGTTCCTCTCGGAGATCAACACACTTTCCCGTGCCAGAAGCACGTTCCCATAGGCTTCCACGACGGCCTTACGGATTTCCAGTTCGGTTTTTTCCTTGGTATTTTGACTGTAGGCCAAGAAGGTCTTGGTGGCCTGTACGCCCACCAGATAGGACCCGTCAAAGATTTTCTGGGTCAGGGTGGCCGAGGCCCCCATGGATTGGGCCTGCCCGAAGATCACCTCCTGATAGGTCCCCGGTTCCCCCCCGAAGAATTCCGCCGGAATCTGGGACACGGGCTGTTTCAATTGGTTTTGATAGCTGACCGCCCCGGAGATCTGGGGAAGACCCGTGGCAATGGTCTCCCATTTCTGCTTTTGGGCATCCTCGATATCACGGGCTGCATTGATGGCCGAATAGTTGTGCTCCAGGGCATAGTCGATGGCCCCCTGAAGGTCAAAACCTGGAATGCTGTCCTGGGCCATCGCCAATCCGGGCAAGAGTATACAAAGACGTATTAGGGTCGTTCGCATTTAGATTTGATTTGAATTGATGATCTTGTTCAATACGGTTCTCCCCTTTGGGCTGACGATCGCCCTGAGGTGGTACTCCAGAAAATGGTCCATGATCTGGAGCTTGCTGAAGATTTTTGTGGGGAACAGTTCATTGTCCTTGATGCCCGTGACCCCCAAAAAATAGATCCTGGCCACAAATTCCACGTTCAGCTCCTCCCTGTAGATGCCCTGCTCCATACCCCTTTTTACATTTTGATCCACACAGAACTGCATGGATTCAAACTGCTCCTTTTTCAGGGCAGTATGTATTTTGGGATAGTATTTCTGCAGCTGGTACAGGGGCGAGGATTTCTCGTCCTTCAATTGGACCATGATGAATTTTTTGATCTCATAAAGCTCCTCAATGGGATTTTTTTCCTGGGATATGATGGTCTCGATGCCCTTCCGTATGGTTTCGGCCATGGTCATGGACGCGGCCTCCACAAGCTCGGTCTTGTTGATGAAATGGGAATAGATGGTCTTTTTGGAAATGCCCATGGCATTGGCCAGATCATCCATGGTCACGCTCTTGAATCCCAGGTTCAGGAACAGTTCGGTAGCTTTGATAATTATTTTTTCCCTCATAACAATGGGCAAAAGTAATCTCGGAAACTAAAAAAACAAAAAAAGTTTCTTTAGTTTCGACAAATTTAACAAAGTGCGAACTCCCGCTATCAATTGGGTCTTTTTCCAGGGGCCTCCCCCTTGGGGGAGTCGGAATTTTGAAGGTCTTGGTCCTTGGGTCCAAGACTCCAGGAAAAGGGTCGGTACTTGGAGAGGTACCGATCCCTTATGGAATCCTTTTTTGCAGTTGTCATGACGTTCGTTTTTTGATTGTGATTGATGTGTTCTTTGATTGTGATGTTCAAATGTACGAATGGAAACTTTAAAAACAAAAATAGTTTCCATGGTTTTACATTTTTTTAACGCCCGGCCCTTTTCTTGCTCAGAATTTTGGTTTGTCCCAAGCCTGTGGCCCTTGGGAACCGATTTGAACGGGTTCTGGGATCAGGGTTCCCAAGCTCCAAAAAAAGGGATGGAAGCCGGAGGTATATTTCCCGAACAGTTTGCTTTTCTCAGTCGTTTTCATGCTTTTCGTTTTTAAGTTTTTCCAGATAGGACTCAAAGGCCGCTTCGCCCTCTTCTTTCCAGAATTGGTCGTAATGTTTCCACTTGTCAAACCCATTGCCCATGGAGCAGCCCGGACCATAGGACGATCTAAATCGTTTTTTGTGACGGTCTCCCCCCTTGTTTTTTTGGCCTCCCCCACCAAAGCCGAAAATGATCTTGGCCAGGACAAAGACCCCCAGGGCCTGCCAGAACCCAATGGTGGGCAGGGAGAAAATCTCCGGCATCAGCCAGTTCCACAACCACATGATCGAATAGGCGACCAATAGGACCACGCCAACGGCAAGAATGACGATCGCAAGGATCTTGAGGAATTTTAAGAAAGGACTGTCTTTTTTCCTGAGTTCCCCTTTTTTTAATTTTCTGCTAAATTCCATGGTTCGATTCTTTTAAATTTTCCAAATTACTTGACAATAGGGACATGGCCCGATGCCTTCTCGACATCAGGGTCCCGGTCGGTATGCCGGTCCTCTCGGAGATCTCCCTATAGGTATATCCCTCAAAGTCCACGGCAATGACAATATCCCGGTATACCGGTTTGAGTTCGGAGATGGCCTTTTTCAGGGCCTTCTCCATGGTCTGGGAGTAGCTGTTGTCCGCTGCTCCGTAAAAGAGCTCCACAAATTCCTGCCACTGTCTTTCCATCTGTTCCGAGGGCAGTTCCCTTTCCTTTTTTCCCCGCATGATATCAATGATCCTGTTCCTGATGGCATTGTACACATATCCGCCCACATTGGCAATCTCCATGGGGTCCTGGGCTTTTGAAAACAGCCTCAGGGCCACATCCTGCACAATGTCCTCCGCGTCCTGCCGGGAACTGTCCCGGATCTTGGATCGCACATAGGATTTCAATGAACCGTACTCCTCATTGAAAAAGGTGCTCAGGGCATTGTGATTTTTGGATTGGGACGCCATCAATGATTGTTGCATACTTCACCCCTAGAGACGAAGTTTTTCAAATCTATTGCATTTTGGATCCATTTTTTTTGGAAGGGCGCTTTCTTTGGGGATTGCTCCCCATATCTATTTTTTGGACGTATTTTTGGCCTTATGGCAGATTTGGAATTCATCGACCGCTATCGGGAAGAATTTTTGTCCCGCTTGGAGGCCCAGTACAATTTGGGGGAACCCAAGAACCTTTATGAACCCATTGCGTACATTCTCGCTCTGGGGGGCAAAAGGCTCCGGCCCGTGCTCAGCCTGATGGGCTGTGAACTTTTCGGGGGCAGGGCAAAGGACGCCATGGGCGTTGCCCTGGCCATTGAGACCTTCCACAATTTCAGCCTCGTCCACGATGACATCATGGACCGGGCCCCCCTTAGACGGGGGCAGGCCACGGTCCATGAGAAATGGGACCTCAATACGGGAATTCTTTCGGGGGATGCCCTGCTGATCCTGGCCTATAGGTTTTTGGAAGAATATCCTCCCGAACTGTACAAGGAACTCACTTCCCTGTTCAGCCAAACGGCCCTGGAAGTCTGCCAAGGCCAACAGTACGACATGGACTTTGGGAACACACAACAGGTCAGTATCCCACAGTACCTCAAGATGATCGAATACAAGACCGCGGTACTCTTGGCCGCTGCCCTTAAAATGGGGGCCCTGGTGGGCGGAGCGGGCCGTGGGGATGCCGAGGCTCTGTATCGATTCGGCCTGAACCTGGGAATCGCCTTTCAGATCCAGGACGATTACCTGGACCTCTTTGGGGACCCCGATACCTTTGGGAAGCAATTGGGAGGGGATGTCCTGGAAAACAAAAAAACCTTTCTCTATTTAAAGGCACTGGAACTGAGCGGATCGCATGAGAGGGAAGAGCTGCTGCGGCTTTATTCCACCAAAGCCGAGGACGGAAAGGCGAAGATCGAGGCCGTACGTTCCATTTTTGGGAAATGTGGCAGTGTGGAGGCCACCAAAGTTGAAATGGGGCTCTTTGCCCAAAGGGCCTTTGAAAGCCTGGACCAAATGGAGCTTGACGAAGCGGCCAAATCACAGTTGATACGGTTCGGGGAGTACCTGATCCATCGCGAACTGTAAGATCCAAACCACACTTTTTTTATTTCCAAGGGCTCCATTGGACCTTCCGGAGGCTGTGGCGGCGGGCATTGCTTTTGTCGTAAAATTAAATTTAGATGAGTCTAAACATTGTTTTTGTCCAATAAAAACGTAATTTTGAAAAATTGTTTTTATGACCCGGGCCGAAGAGAATTACTTGAAGACCATCTTCCATTTGGGGAAGGGGCACAATGCGAACATCAGTACCAATGCCATAGCGCAACAAGTGGAGACCAAACCTTCCTCGGTAACGGATATGGCCAAGAAATTGGCCGATAAGGGCCTGTTGCACTACACCAAGTACCAAGGGGTCAGCCTTACCGACACCGGATCCCGTACCGCCCTTTCCATCATCCGAAAACATCGGCTTTGGGAGCTTTTCCTGGTCAAGAAACTGGATTTCAGTTGGGATGAGGTCCACGAGGTGGCCGAACAATTGGAACACATCAAGAGTGAAAAGCTCATAGACCGGATCGATGCCCTCCTGGGCTTTCCCCGATTCGATCCCCATGGGGACCCCATCCCCACCAAGGACGGCCAGTTTTTGGAGCGGGACAAGGAACTGCTCAGTGAGCTTCCCCCGGGCACCCAGGGGATCTGTGTGGGGGTCAAGGATTCTTCCGCTCCCTTTTTGAGGTTTCTGGACCGAAACCGCATCGCCTTGGGCCATACCATAGAGATTTTGGAGAAAGAGGATTTCGACAAGTCCCTTTTGATCTACAGGGAAGGGGAGCCCCTTAGGATTTCCCATCAGATTGCGTCCAACCTTTATATAAAAAAGAACGATCCATGGAACAAATAGTAGCATACTTTGAGCAATTGGACCCCGTTTTGGCGGCCCTTTATGCCACACTTTTTACTTGGGGGCTCACCGCTTTGGGAGCTGCCCTGGTATTTTTCTTCAAGAGCGCCAACAGGGCCGTTTTGGACGGGATGCTGGGTTTTACCGGAGGGGTCATGGTTGCCGCCAGTTTCTGGAGCCTCCTGGCCCCGGGCATCGAAATGAGCGAAGGGGAGGGGTTTGTAAAGGTGGTGCCCGCGGCGATCGGATTTTCCCTGGGGGCCGCCTTTATCTTCGGCCTGGACAAAATCTTGCCCCATCT
>CALDPL010000189.1 GCA_937911965.1 uncultured Allomuricauda sp.
CCCGGACCGACGCCGCGCCGGCCTCCCGTGTGGGTTCCAGGTGGGGTATGCCGCCGACCACGTCCGCGCCCTCCTGCAGCGCGCGCTCCACCAGTTCGAGGCCGCCGGGGTAGGCGTAGGTCCCGTTCTGCGGGAAGGCGATGATCTGCAGGTCGAGCCAGCCGGCAGTCTCGTCCTTGACCTCGAGCAGGGCGTGCAGACCGGTCAGCTCCGGGTCGGTGACGTCGACGTGGGTGCGGAGGGCGCCGTACCCGTGTCCCGCGGCCCGGCGGACGGCGGTCAGCGCACGCTCCTTGACACCGGCCACGTCGTGGAGCCCGAGCTCTTTGCGTTCGGCCCACAGGCGGATGCCCTCGAAGAGGGTGCCGGTCTCGTTCTGGCGGGGCTGCCCCGCAGTCTCGGCGTAGTCCAGGTGGATGTGGTTCTCGACGAAGGGCGGGACCACGATCCGGCCGCCGGCGTCGGCGTCCTCCGGGCCGAGGTTGAGGAGATCCTCAGCCGCTGGCGCGACCCGTCCGATCCGGCCGCCGTCCACCTCGATGTCCCACAGGCCCTCGTGCTGGCGCAACCGCGCCCGGCTGATGCGCATGTGCTTACCCCTTGTCGCTGAGCAGACGCTCGCGGACGTGCCGGCGCAGCACCTTGCCCAGCTGGCTGCGGGGCAGGTCGTCCAGCAGGTGGATGGCGCGGGGCACGGCATACCGGGACACGCGCCCGTGCAGCCACTCGCGCAGGGCGGCCAGGTCGACCGCGGCGCCCTGCTCCAGCACGAGCGCGGCGACGACGTGCTCGCCCAGTGAGGTGTCCGGCAGACCCACGACCGCGACGTCGACGACGCCGGGCATGCCGCGGACGGCCTCCTCGACCTGGGTGGGGTAGATGTTGAAGCCGCCGGAGATGATCAGCTCCTTGCGGCGGTCGGCCAGGGCGACGAAGCCGTCGGCCGGGTCGCGCCGGACCAGGTCGCCGGTGCGCAGCCATCCGCCCGGCAGCAGCACCTGCGCGGTCTCCTCCGGCGCGTCGAGGTAGCCGCCGAAGACCTGCGGTCCCTGCACGAGCAGCTCGCCCACCTCGCCGTCGGGGACGTCAGGCGCGTCCGGGTCCTCCTCGACCAGGTCCGGGTCGACGATCCGGATCTGTTTCAGGCGGTCCTGCCTATAAAAATGGGCATTGCGCTGGGAGAGCTCCAGGAGTTTGCGCTTGTCCCCAAGTTTGGGAAGACTGATCTTGAGGTGCTCTTCCAAAGGGACCGCAAAGGGCAGGTAGACTTCCCGGGCCTTGGAATTGAACCGTTGCCTGAGCTCAATGATCGCCAATTGCAGCAGTTCGGCATCGCTCTCCTCAAGCTTTTTCTTGATTTCCATGGTGTGGGAACGGATGATCGCCCCGTGGGAGAGTTGCAGGTAATTAATGTGGGCATGGGTGGAATCGGAAATGATGCTGAAGACATCCACATTGTCTATTTTGGGATTGACCACGGTGGACTTGGCCTGATACTGCTCCAGAGTCTCGATTTTCTCCTTCACCCATTGGGCCTTTTCATACTCCAGGGCATCCGCATGGGCCTTCATACGCAGCCTCAGGGATTGGAGGGAATCCTTGAGGTTTCCCTTGATGATCTGCCGTACGTCCTCGATCCATTTTTGGTAATCCCCTTCCTGTTGCAACCCTTCACAGGGACCCAGACAGTTCCCCAAATGATATTCCAGGCATACCCTGTACCTTCCCGCAGCGATCTTTGCCGGGGAGAGGTCGTAGGTACAGCTCCTCAAGGGGTACAGGCTCCGTATCAGATCCAAAAGCGTCCGCACCGTCTTCATACTGGTATAGGGGCCGTAGTACTCGGAACCGTCCTTGATCAATTTCCGGGTGACCATCACCCTGGGAAAGGCCTCGTTCTTGATGCAGATCCAGGGATAGGACTTGTCGTCCTTGAGCAACACATTGTAACGGGGCAGCAATTTTTTGATCAGGTTGTTCTCCAGGAGCAGGGCATCGGATTCCGTGGCCACCACAATATGCTTGATGCTGCGGATTTTCTTTACCAGGACCCGGGTCTTCCCGTTTTCCTGTTTTTTGTTGAAATAGGAGGAAACCCGTTTTTTAAGATTCTTGGCCTTGCCCACATAGAGGATCTTTCCGTCCACATCATAGAATTGGTACACCCCCGGATTGTGGGGCAGTGCCATCAATTGTACCTCAATGGAAGTGGGTTCGGGCATGGGGTTTCTATAGGTTCGGACAAATCGACTGTTCACAAAGTTAAATCTTAATTGTGGGTTATTGAAAAACGGAGGTCCATCCCCGTTTCAAACGGGAACGGTCCCAAAGGGCCGGGAGGGCTTCCCGATCCAAAACCGGCCACAAACTGTGGTTTTCCCATAAATAAACTGTGGAAAATCCATACCTGTTTCCTCCAAAATGTTAAACTGTTGCAAAATTTGATGCATTTCATCGATAAAAAACGCATTTCATAGTGTTGTTTAAAATTGTTTTACCTACATTTAACTGTATAAACACAGTCCTATGGAAAACTATGTGATTGTTTTGGGAATGTACCTTATCTTGATGATCTTCTTCAAGATTTTTTTCTCCATGTCAACGGCAAAGGGGGAATAAGGTCCTTTTGGGCCCAACTTCCAAAACAAAATCTTCGACACTTGGATGTTGAAACATGAATTGAGAAAAAAGTACAGGAACCTCAGAGCTGGGATCACTCCCCTCCAAGCTTCTGATTTCAGTATGATCCTGGCAAACCAAAGTCTTCAAATCCCGATTTGGGATTTTTTTTATTACCATATCTTTTTGAGCATTGAAAGGCAACGGGAAGTGGACACCCTTCCCCTGATCACCGTCCTTCAGGCCAAGGACAAACAGCTGATTGTCCCCAAGGTCAGCGGTCCCAACAGCATGGAACACTATTTGCTCACCGACGCCACCCGGCTAAAAAAGAACCGATGGGGCATTCCCGAACCGGAGGATGGCCTACGGGTTCCCGAGGAGAAGATCGATCTGGTGTTCCTCCCCCTATTGGCCTTCGACCTGCAAGGGAACCGGGTAGGCTACGGCAAGGGATTTTACGATATTTTTTTGGAGCGCTGCCGAAGGGATGTGGTCAAGGTCGGGCTCTCCTTCTTCGGGGCCGAGGAATCCCCGATCACGGACCTCCATGAAAATGACATGAAACTGGACTATTGCATTACCCCGGAAAAGATCTATGCCTTCTGATCTGGATCTTCCGCCCCTTTTTCCGGTTTGGGAAATGCCTTTTTGTTGAAGACGATCAAAATCCCCACCCCGGTGCTTATGGCCGTATCGGCAATGTTGAAGACCGGCTCAAAAAACCGGAACCCCTTCCCCCCAAGGCCGGGCACCCAGTCGGGCCAGGTCGTGTCGATCAAGGGAAAATAGAGCATGTCCACCACCTTTCCGTGGAACAGGCTTCCATAGGGACGATCGGAGAACAATTCGGCCACCTGTCCATGGCTGTGGTCAAAGATCAATCCGTAAAAGACCGAATCGATGATGTTTCCCACGGCCCCTGCAAAAATGAGGGACACGGCCAGGATCAAGGTCTTGGGGGATTGTTTTCTCACAATGTCCCAGAGCCAGTACCCGATGCCGATCACGGCGAAGATCCTGAAGATGGTCAGCACCAGTTTTCCCGAACGCTCCGAAATGGGAAGGAAATCACTCAATTTGGTCCCCCAGGCCGCCCCCTCGTTCTCGATGAAATAGATCTTGAACCAACCCAGGACATCGTGGGACTCCCCCAGGATGAAATTGGTCTTTATATAGATCTTGGCCAGCTGGTCCACCAATAGGATAAGGGCAATGATCAGAAGGGATTTCTTTAGGCTCATGGATTTACAAAAGTGGTTGCAAAAATAGGATATTATTTTGTTTTCCCCGGAGGGATGCCCACTTCGGTGCAACACACCACCCAAAGGGGGTCCCCGGGCCTCGATCGGGGAGGGGAATCCAAGGCCTGTCCCGGACAAAAAAACGCCCGAGGGCGTTTTCGTTATTTCTGCATGTTCTTGGCCTCGATGCTCAGGGTCGCATGGGGGACCAATTTCAGACGTTCCTTGTTGATGAGTTTTCCGGTGACCCGGCAAATGCCATAGGTCTTGTTCTCGATCCTCAAGAGTGCATTCTTCAGATCCCGGATGAACTTTTCCTGACGGATGGCCAATTGGGTATTGGCCTCCTTGCTCATGGTCTCCGAACCCTCCTCAAAGGCCTTGAAGGTCGGGGAGGTGTCATCCGTACCGTTGTTGCCGTCGTTCATATAGGAACTCTTCAAGAGTTCCAAGTGGCTTTTCGCCTTTTCGATTTTCTCCTCGATCAATGTCCTGAACTCCTCCAGGTCCTTGTCCGAATACCTAACTTTTAGTTCTTCTGCCATGGTCTAGTGCTTTTGAATAAACAATTTTGTATTAACCTGGTCGAAGGCAATCGCTATGCCCTCATCCAATTTTTCCTCAAAGTTGAGCTCCGCCGTCAGGGTCTCTGTCTTGATATAGGCCTCGTTGCTGGAAATCGCTTTTTCCACAAGGCCGTCCTTCAATATTTTGATGTCGATCTTATCGGTGACCTCAAAACCGGATTCCTTTCGAATGTTCTGGATCCTGTTCACCAGTTCCCGGGCGATTCCCTCCTTTCTCAGGCTTTCGTCCAAGGTGACATCCAGGGCCACGGTCAAGGGGCCCGAGGAGGCCACCAACCATCCCTCGATATCCTGGGAGGAGATCTCCACATCGCTCAACTGTAAAATAACGCTTTTATTTTCCAATGGGAGCGTTAATTCCCCTTCCCGTTCCAATTTTTGGATATGCCCTTGATCCAATTGGTCGACTGCGGCCGCAATGGCTTTCATATCCTTGCCGAATTTTGGCCCCAATACCTTGAAATTGGGTTTTATCTGTTTGACCAGCATTCCCGAGCCATCGTCCAACAGCTCGATCTCCTTCACGTTCACCTCGGCGCGGATCAGATCTCCCACCGCTTGGATGTCCTCCTTCTGAGCTTGGTCCAGGACCGGAATCATTATCTTTTTCAGGGGTTGTCGGACCTTGATCCTTTCCTTTTGTCGGATCGAGAGCACCAAGGAAGAAATCTTTTGGGCCAACTGCATCCGCCGTTCCAGTTTTTGGTTCACCATAGCTGGGTCGAACTCGGGAAAATCCGCCAAATGGACACTTTCAAAACCTTCCTTTTGGGTCACGGCATCCAGGTCACGGTACAGCCGGTCCATATAAAAGGGAGCTATGGGGGCCGATAGTTTGGCCAGGGTCGAAAGGCAGGTATAGAGGGTTTGATAGGCGGAGATCTTGTCCCCTTGATAGTCCCCTTTCCAAAACCTCCTTCGGCCCAAGCGCACATACCAGTTGCTCAGGTATTCCTGCACATAGTCCGATATCATCCGTGCCGCCCGGGTGGGCTCATAATCCGCATAGGCCTTGTCCACCTCCCGGATCAGGCTGTGGAGTTCGGACAGGATCCACTGGTCCAACTCCGGTCTGTCCTTTAGGGGCACCTCCTCCTCCCTGTACCCAAAACCGTCGATATTGGCATAAAGGGCCAAAAAGGAATAGGTGTTGTACAGGGTGCCAAAAAACTTGCGCTTCACCTCCACGATGCCCTCCATGTCGAACTTCAGGTTGTCCCAGGGATTGGCGTTGGAGATCATGTACCAACGGGTGGCATCCGGGCCGTGCTCCGGCAGGACCTCAAAGGGATCCACCGCATTGCCCAGGCGTTTGGACATCTTCTTGCCCTCTTTGTCCAGCACCAGGCCGTTGGAGACCACGTTCTTATAGGAGACCGTGTCGAAGACCATGGTCGCAATGGCGTGCAGGGTATAGAACCAGCCCCGGGTCTGGTCCACCCCTTCGGCGATGAAATCCGCAGGGAAGGCGATGCCCCCATCGATCAGTTCCTTGTTCTCAAAGGGATAATGCCATTGGGCATAGGGCATGGAACCGCTGTCGAACCACACGTCGATCAGGTCCGTTTCCCGGCTCATGGGCTTCCCACTGGGGGAAACCAGGACGATTTCGTCCACGATGTTCTTGTGCAGGTCGATGGTGCTATAATTGGCGTCCGAGAGGTCTCCGACCACAAATTCCCCAAAGAGATCGCGCTCCATCAGCCCGGCCTCCACGGCCTTGGCCATCTCTGCCTTGAGCTCCTCCACCGATCCAATGATCTTTTCTTCCTTCCCATCCTCGGTCCTCCAGATCGGCAGGGGAATGCCCCAGTACCTGGACCTGGAGAGGTTCCAGTCGTTGGCATTGGCCAGCCAGTTGCCAAACCGACCCTCTCCCGTGGCCTTGGGCTTCCAATTGATGCCCAGGTTGAGTTCGAACATGCGGTCCCGTACATCGGTCACCTTGATGAACCAGGAGTCCAGGGGATAATAGAGTATGGGCTTGTCCGTGCGCCAGCAGTTGGGATAGGTGTGCAGGTATTTCTCCACCTTGAAGGCCCCGTTGCTTTCCTTGAGTCCGATGGCGATCTCCACATCCACCGATTTCTCGGGGACCTGCCCCTCCTCGTAATATTCGTTCTTGACGTATTTTCCAGCCAGTTCCCCCATTTCAGGACGGAAGCGGCCCTGCAGGTCCACCAAGGGTACCAATTGTCCGTTGTCGTCCTTCACCAACATTGGCGGCACCTCGGGCACCGCCTGTTTGGCCACCAGGGCATCGTCCGCCCCAAAGGTGGGGGCCGTATGCACGATCCCGGTACCGTCCACGGTGGTCACAAAATCCCCGGAAATCAGCCTGAATGCATTTTCAGGATGGTCGTGGGGGAGGGCATAGGGCAACAATTGTTCATAACGTATCCCGACCAGATCCGAGCCCTTGAACCCGGCCAGGACCTGATAGGGTATCTTTTCCTTCCCGTTCCCCGGGACATAGGAGTCAAAGTCCCCATCCTCCGGGGTTTCCACAAACTTCCCGGAGAAGTTGTGGCCGACCAGGGCCTTGGCCAGTACCACCCATATGGGCCGGAAGGTATATTGGTTATAGGTCCTTACCAGCACATAGTCAATTTTGGGTCCGACGGTCAAGGCGGTGTTGGAGGGCAGGGTCCAGGGGGTGGTGGTCCAAGCCAAGAAATGGATGTCCTCCCCGATTTCTTTCAAAAAGTCGGGAAGGGACTCTTTTTCCGCCTTGAACTGGGCGGTCACGGTGGTGTCGGTCACCTCCTGGTAGGTCCCCGGTTGGTTGAGCTCGTGGGAACTCAAGCCTGTGCCCGCCTTGGGGGAATAGGGCTGTATGGTGTATCCCTTGTAGAGCAGGCCCTTGTCGTAGATCTGCTTGAGCAGCCACCATACGGATTCCATATACTTGGGCTCATAGGTGATGTAGGGATCGTCCATGTCCACCCAATACCCGATTTTCTCGGTCATGTCGTTCCAAACATCGGTATAGCGCATCACGGCCTTTTTACAGGCGGCGTTGTAATCGGCTATGGATATTTTGCTGCCTATGTCCTCCTTGGAAATTCCCAGTTCCTTCTCAACCCCGATTTCTATGGGGAGGCCGTGGGTGTCCCAACCGGCCTTGCGCTTGACCTGATACCCCTTCATGGTCTTGTACCTGGGGAAGATGTCCTTGATGGTCCGGGCCATGACATGGTGGATCCCGGGCATGCCATTGGCCGAGGGCGGCCCTTCGTAAAAGACATATCGCTCTCCCCCTTCCCTGGTGGAAACACTTTTGTCAAAAATCCGGCTTTCCTTCCAAAAGGCCAGGATCTCCTCGGATACCTTTGGCAAATCCAATCCCGTATATTCCGCAAACTTCATAGACTCCCTATAACTCTTGAATTCAAGTTTGCAAAATTATAAATTTAGATGGAATTACGGCCTAGCATTCCCGGAATAGATTTTCCTTAAAATCCTTGCAGTAAATATGATATGTGCCGGGAAGTGGATTCAAATTAAATTTAGTACCTTGATTTCCTATTAACACTAATCCCATACCGAAATGAAAAAATTAATTATCGCAACAATGGCATTGGCTTTGGCCATGCCCCTATTGGGCTCGTGCAAGGATGCGGCCGACAAGACCAAGGAGGCCACCCAGGAAGCCGGAGAGGCCATGGAAGAGGCCATGGACGAGGCCGGGGATGCCCTTGACAAGGCGGGTGAGAGCCTCAAGGATGCCTCCAATGAGGTAATCGATTCCGCCAAGGAGGTCGGAAAAGATGCCAAGGAATTGGGTCAAAAGGCCCTGGACAGCCTTAAAAAGGCGGGCGAGGATGCCAAGGAAGCCACAAAAAAGGCCATAGACGACCTTTAAGATCTTCCCGCAAAGCACATAAGGGGCCTCATTGGCCCCTTATGTTTTGGATGGGTTCCCGTAAACCCAAAAGGGAGAGCGGCCACATTCACCCAAAGACCGCGCTTAAAACGGCCAGGGATTTCGGTTCCCTGAATCCATGGAGCTGAAGCTTGTAGTAGAGGATCATCCGCTGCAAAAGTTTCCTGCGCACGGCCCTGCCCGTTTTAATGGAATCCAAGGCCTCGAATTCCACCCCCAAAAAGGCCCTGAAATGCCCCAACAGCTCCCCTTCGATCAGGGGGTTTGGGGAAGGACTGTTGCAAAACTCCCCCTCCTGCAAATCAAAATAGGGGGCCTCCATCAAGCGGGTGTCCGGATAAAAACCCAGGTACCTACTGAGGTTCAACAGAAAAAGTATATGGAAATCCGGGGAGAGCCCGTGGGTGTCCAACCACTGAAGGGCATATTCCAGATAGCGGAACAAGGCCGGGTCCCGCTGCTGTTCCTGTATGCTGTTGCCCAACATTTCCGCCAAAAAAAGGACCAGACTGTTCTTTGGCTGTTCCGTGTGCAGGCTCTGGTAGGGAACCGACACCCTGACCTCCGACAAATGCTCCAGACTTCCCTTGTTCCTGTGGTTGGCCACCAGTTCCAATTGCATCAGGGGCAGAAAATAGGCCGCTTTCACCTTCCCTTTCCTGGAGGAGAGCACCCCCTTCAACAGATAGGACTTCAGGCCATCGCTTTCCGTATAGGCCCGGACAATCAAACTGCTGTCCCCGTATTTAAGGGAAGAGAGTACAATGGCCTTGGTGGTGGTTCGCATAAATTGAAAATACTGCGGTCAAAAGTATAAAGGTACACACTCACGTCAAGCTTGGCCATATGAAAGGAAGGGTGTAACCGGGAAATGACCTCTACTTCTTAAGATTTAACTCCCCTGCCAAGGGGTCCTTCCATAATTGGATTGTACCGGCCGGACCCAATGGTCAGATGACCCCCTGGGCCAACATGGCATCCGCCACCTTGACAAATCCCGCGATATTGGCGCCCTTGACATAGTTGCAGAACCCGTCCTTTCCGGTACCGTATTGGATGCAGGAGCTGTGGATGCCCTCCATGATCCCCTTCAGACGGAAATCCACCTTTTCCCTGGTCCAGCTCAACCTCAATGAGTTCTGTGACATTTCCATTCCCGAGGTGGCCACCCCTCCGGCATTGGATGCCTTTCCGGGGGCAAAGAGCACCTTGGCCCGGTGGAAATGGTGGATGGCCTCCGGAGTGGAGGGCATATTGGCCCCTTCGGCCACGGCAATGCATCCGTTCTTGATCAGGGCATCGGCATCCGTCCCATCGAGTTCGTTCTGGGTGGCACAGGGCAGGGCGATGTCACAGGGAACCTTCCATGGGGTCTCCCCCTTGTGGAACTCCGCGGAGGGATAGACCTCGGCATAGGCCGATATCCTTCCCCTTCTGTTGTTCTTCAGGTCCATGACAAAGGCCAATTTTTCGGCATCGATCCCCTCCTTGTCGTAAATATAACCTTCCGAATCCGAAAGGGTCAAGGGCCTGCCCCCCAATTGGAGGACCTTTTCAGCGGCGTACTGGGCCACGTTTCCGGAGCCCGATATCAGTACCCTTTTGCCCTCGAAGGATTCCCCCTTGGTGGCGAGCATGCTGTCGGCAAAGTAGACCGTCCCGTATCCGGTGGATTCCGGGCGGATCAAGGATCCTCCCCAACTCAGGCCCTTTCCGGTCAACACCCCGGTAAATTCGTTCTGCAGTTTTTTGTACATCCCAAAGAGAAAGCCCACCTCCCGGGCCCCCACCCCGATATCCCCCGCGGGCACATCGGTATTGGGACCGATATGGCGCCACAGCTCCGCCATAAAGGCCTGGCAGAACCGCATGACCTCATCGTCCGACTTCCCCTTGGGATCAAAATCGGAGCCTCCCTTTCCCCCGCCCATGGGCAGGGTGGTCAGGCTGTTCTTGAACACCTGTTCAAAGGCCAGGAACTTCAGCACACTGGCGTTGACCGTGGGATGGAACCTGAGTCCCCCCTTATAGGGGCCAATGGCCGAGTTCATCTGCACCCGGTAGCCGCGGTTCACATGGATCTTGCCCTCGTCGTCCACCCAGGCCACCCTAAAGGAGATCAAACGTTCCGGTTCGACCATTCTCAAAAGGATGCCTTTTCCATGATAGATCTCGTGCTCTGCGATATAGGGTATCACCGTTTCGGCCACTTCCTGTACCGCTTGAATGAATTCCGGTTCATGGGCGTTTCGGACCTTCACCTGATCCATGAATGCTTTGATTTTTTCTTCCATACCTGGATTAAAATTACGTTCCCCTCCAATTGCCGGGAAGCTTGGTTAGTATATGGGCCAGTCCGTGGATGGGTTGGCAAAATTATATTTTTTCAGGGACCCAAAGGCCTGTTTTCCCCTATTTTTCACAGCACGTCAAGGGCCTGCTCCAGGTCCTCGACCAAATCTCCCCCGTCCTCAATGCCCACACTGAGCCGGATCAGGGCGTCTACCAGCCCGTTCCTCTCCCGCTCTTCCCGGGGTATGCCGGCGTGGGTCATGCTGGCCGGGTGCCCCGCCAGGCTCTCCACCCCGCCCAGGGATTCTGCAAGGGTAAAGAGCCGGAGCCGCTCCACAAAGGCAATGGCATCCCCATACTTCCCCCCTTTGGGCACAAAGGACAACATTCCCCCAAAGTCCTTCATCTGCCGCTTTGCCAGTGCGTGGTCCGGGTGGGTCTCCAAACCGGGCCAGTACACTTTTTCCACCTTGGGGTGCCCCTGGAGGAAGCGGGCCACCACCGCCCCGTTCTCGCAATGCCTTTGCATGCGCAGGTGCAGGGGCTTGATCCCCCTCAGGGCCAAAAAGCTGTCCATGGGCCCCAAGACGGCCCCACTGGCGTTCTGTATGAATCGGATCTGATCGGCAAGTTCCGGATCGCGGACCACAAGGGCCCCGGCGACCAGGTCGCTATGTCCGCCCAAATACTTGGTGGCGGAGTGCATCACAATATCGGCCCCGAGCTCCAACGGCCGTTGCAGATAGGGTGTGGCAAAGGTATTGTCCACGGCCAGGAGCAATCCGTGCTCCTTGGTGAACCGGGCCACTTCCCTGAGGTCGACCAGGTTCATCAAAGGGTTGGTCGGGGTTTCCACCCAAACCAGTTTGGTCCTCCCGTTACGGACGGATTCCAAGGCGGACAAATCCCGCATATTCACAAAATCGAATGAAATACCATATTTTTCAAACACTTTTTTGAACAATCGATAACTGCCCCCGTAGAGGTCATTGGTCGCAATGACCCCATCCCCGGGAACCAATAGCTTGAGCACCGCATCCATGGCGGCAAGCCCACTGGCAAAGGCAAATCCATGGGTCCCCTGCTCAATGCTGGCCAGACTGTTCTCCAGGGCAGTACGGGTGGGATTCCCCGATCGGGAATACTCATAGCCCCGATGCCCGCCGGGGGTGGTCTGCGCATAGGTGGAGGTCTGATAGATCGGGGGCATCACCGCCCCATAGGCCTTGTCGGGCTCCTGCCCCCCATGGACGGTCAGGCTGTTGAACCCCAGTTCCTTTTTCTTCATTCGATATGGTATTTGTGCAAATGTAATGGTTTAGTTCAATGCTTTTCCGGCAAGGCCCGATGTCCTATCTTTGTTCCCTGAATTGCCCCGATATGAAAAAAATTCTGTCCGTCGCCCTCTGCCTGGGTCTGCTTTTGGCCTGTGAATCCGAATCCAAATTGACCTACGAGCCCCTGAAATTGGAAGGGGAGGCCTGTGAAAAATGTCCAAAAATCGAAATCAACATCCCCAATGCCCTGGATGACACTCCCGTGGCCAAGGCCATAAATCGGGCCTTGGGCGAGGAAATAATCAGCATACTGTCCTTCAGTGATGGGGCGGAAATCGACAATGTGGAAAAGGCCATTGCTTCCTTTACGGACAGCTACAGGGAACTGCGGGACAAATACGACTACGAAATGCCCTGGGAGGCCACTGTGGATGGAAGGGTGGTCCATGAAAACGACGAACTGGTCTGTCTGGAAGTCAAATCCTATTCCTTCACCGGGGGTGCCCATGGCTATTCCTCGACCACTTACCTGAACTTTGACAAGGGAAAGAGCAGGGAATTGGAAGCAGGGGAGCTGTTCAGGGACCTCAAGGGCTTTGAAGACTTTGCCGAGGCCAGATTCCGCCAGAGAGAAAACATCCCGGCCGAGGGAAACATCAATGCCACAGGCTTTATGTTCGAGGGGGACCGCTTTCACCTGCCCCTGAACATCGGATATACCGACCAAGGGCTGCAACTCATCTACAACCAGTACGAGGTGGCCTCCTATGCCGACGGCCCCATTGTCCTGACCCTGCCCTATTCCGAAGTGAACCCATACCTGAAGTTCAAGGTAAAATCCTGATCTATACGTACCTTTGAAAAATGATTTCCAAAAGTTCCCCTTGGGGGACCGAGGTCGATTTTTCCCAAATACACTTTTGAACAGCATGAAAAAAATATACCATCTGGGCAGCTGCTCCACCTGTCAACGAATCCTGAAAGATCTCCAACCCTTGGAGGGGGTGGAATTGCAGGACATCAAAACCGAACCCATTACCGAGGAGCAATTGAAGGAGCTGGTGGCCCTCTCGGGCAGCCATGAATCCCTTTTCAGTCGAAGGGCCATACTCTTCCGACAAAGGGGACTGCACCAAAAGGAGCTGGGCGAACAAGACTACAAAAACCTGATCCTGGACCATTACACTTTTTTGAAAAGGCCGGTGATCCTGATCGATGAACAGATCTTCATCGGAAACTCCAAGACCACCGTATCGGCCGCAAAGGCGGCACTGCACCCATGAACAAGAGAAGCTGGGCCCTCTTGGCGGCCTTTGCCGCTTCGGCCATTTACGGCCTGAACCACAGCCTGGCCAAGGGGGTGATGCCCGACTACATCCAACCCTTTGCCTTCATCATGCTCCGGGTCAGTGGGGCGGCCATACTGTTTTGGATCATTTCCCCCTTGGGACCCAAGGAAAAAATTGCCGGAAAGGACTGGCCCCGACTGGTCCTCTGCGCCCTTTTGGGAATGGGGATCAATATGCTCACCTTCTTCAAGGGGCTGCAACTCTCCACCCCGATCAACAGTTCCGTATTGGTGACCCTGACCCCCATCATCGTGGTGATCTTATCGGCCCTGCTCCTTCGGGAACGGGTAAGCTTGAACAAGGGCCTGGGCATCCTTTTGGGCTTTCTCGGGGCCCTGGGCCTCATCCTCTTCGGGGCGGAGGTGCGACAGGATGCCCCCAACATCCCCTTGGGAAATTTTCTGTTCGTGATCAATGCCATCACCTATGGCAGTTATCTGATCTTGGTAAAAAAATTGATTGAAAAATACCATCCCTTCACCATGATGAAGTGGCTCTTCGGCATCTCTGCCATTTTGACCTTGCCGGTCACCCTGCCCGAATTTCTGGAGATCCAATGGGCCGAACTGCCGATGTGGGTCTTTGGCACGGTGCTCTTTGTGATCGTATGCACCACCTTTTTGGCCTATCTGTTCAATATTTTTGCACTTTCCCAACTCCGTGCGACCACAGTGGGCGCCTTTGTGTACCTCGAGCCCTTGGTGGGCATCCTCTTCGCCCTGGCCTTGGGGACGGACACGCTCAGCCCGGTGAAGGCCTTGGCGGCCCTGATGGTCTTGGTGGGAGTTTTTCTGGCCAGCAGGAAACCCAGGCCGGAGGGGAAATTGCGGGAGAAGAAAGCCTAAGGGAGGTCCTTGGGAAACTGTCCGAACTTTCGGGTATCGGCCCGTTGCAGTACCTTGAAGTCCTCGGCCCGTTCCATGTCCAGAAAGTAGTTCAGAAATTCAGCGGGCAAAGGGGCCAAACGCCTTTCCCGCATATCGATCCATCCCCCCATGATCTGGCATCGGGCAAAATTTTTTCCCTCACTGTCGTAAAAATTGTGCAGGAATTCAAAGAACATCCCGTCCTCGCTCAAACCGGTAAGTTCCAATGAGACCCGAATGGGCTTGCCCGGAAAGGCCTCCCTGAAATAGTGGACGTGCTCGTGGAAAACCACCGGACCGATCCGGTTTTCGGCCATGTTCTTTTGGGAAAAGCCCAACTGCACCAAATAAGACATCCGGGTATGGGCCATAAAATTG
Organism: uncultured Allomuricauda sp.; assembly: GCA_937911965.1. Classification (GTDB taxonomy): domain Bacteria; phylum Bacteroidota; class Bacteroidia; order Flavobacteriales; family Flavobacteriaceae; genus Flagellimonas. Next base: position 14,499 of record CALDPL010000189.1, read on the forward strand.
ATATAGGCCGAATTGGCCATATGCCCATTGGCATCCAAATCGCTCCAACGTATCTCGAATTCCTTAAAAAACATAGCGGAAATTTTTGTTATGCATGCATAATACAGGTAAAAATACCATAGTTTTGACAAGCATCCCAATGGAAACCCTGGAATTAATGATATTTTTAACCCTGAACCCTACCTTCCCATGAGCTCTAAAGCTGAATTCATCAAAGACCTTGAACTGCCCGTGATCGCTGCCCCCATGTTCCTGATCTCAGGACCCGAATTGGTGGTGGAATGTTGCAAAAATGGAATCGTGGGCACCTTTCCCGCCCTGAACCAAAGGAGCAGTGAAGGCTTTGAGGCCTGGTTGGTCCAAATCAAATCGGAACTGGAACAATTTGAAAGGGAGCAGGGGAAAAAGCCCGCCCCCTTTGGGGTCAACCTGATCGTCCATCCCAGCAACCCCCGCTTGGAGGCCGATGTGAAACTCTGCATAAAACACCGGGTCCCCTTGGTGATCACCTCCCTGGGGGCCGTGAGCCAGGTGGTGGACGCCATACACTCCTATGGGGGACTGGTCTTCCACGACATCATCAAAAAACGCCATGGGGAAAAGGCGGCCGAGGCCGGGGTGGACGGCCTGATCCTGGTGGCTGCCGGGGCCGGAGGCCATGGGGGCACCCTGAATCCCTTGGCATTGCTGGCCGAAATCAAAAAATTCTTCGACAAGACCCTGGTCCTCTCCGGGTGCATTTCCACGGGAAGGGACGTGGCCGCGGCCCTTCAAATGGGGGCCGATCTGGCCTATATGGGCACCCGTTTCATCAATACCGAAGAAAGCCAGGCCCCCGAGGCCTACCAACGCATGATCGTGGAGGCCGGGGCCGATCAGGTCACCTATACCGCTGCCGTTTCGGGGGTGTCGGCCAACTTTTTGACCCCCAGCCTCAAGGCTGCAGGAATTTCCGAGGAGGATCTGAAAAAGGACCATAAGATCGATTTCGGCAAGGAACTCAATACAGAGGCCAAGGCCTGGAAGACCATTTGGTCGGCCGGCCAAGGGGTCAGCTCGATCGACAATGTATTGCCAGTGAGAGATCTGGTAGGGGAACTCAAGGTACAGTTCAGATCCGCCATTGAGGAACAGGCCAAGCTTTTGAATTGGTTTCCAAAGGAGGGACCCACAAACCGCAAACCAAAATGCCACTGGTTCCCTCAAACTACAGTCCCCCCTTTTTCTTCAGGAACGGTCACCTGTCCACCATCCATGCCGGGCTGTTGAGGCGGGTGGATGCCCCCCACCAAGAGCGGGAACGTTTGGAACTCTCGGACGGGGATTTCCTGGATTTGGATTGGAGCCGGGCCAAAATGCCCGGCCGAAAATTGGTGCTGCTCTTGCACGGGCTCGAAGGGGATGCCCAACGGCCCTATATCACGGGCAGTGCCAAACTGTTCACCCAAAACGGCCATGACTGTTGCGCCCTG
>CALDPL010000190.1 GCA_937911965.1 uncultured Allomuricauda sp.
TGGCCTGGGAGGTACGGACGTTCAAAAAACGTTCGTAGTGGCCCAAATCCAGGTCGGTCTCCGCCCCGTCATCGGTAACATAACATTCTCCGTGTTCATAGGGATTGAGCGTTCCGGGGTCCACATTGATATAGGGGTCCAATTTTTGAATGGTGGTGCGATACCCCCTGGCCTGTAGTAATTTGGCCAAGGATGCGGCTATGATCCCCTTGCCCAGGGACGAACTGACGCCTCCCGTAACAAAAATATACTTGGTCTGTGACATATTCCAGCTTCTATTACGGGGTGTAAAGATATGGATTGCAGCCCAGATATCAGGAGGATTTCACGGGAAATTCTTTTTGGAGCCTTCGCAACATGGGCTCCAGACCGTTGTCCTTGACCGTGAACATCAGCTCCAGGAACCCGCCCAGTTTGCCCGGGGGAAAGCCCTTTCGATTGAACCAGTCCAGATAGGCCAAGGGCAGGTCCAGCAGATACCTCCCCTTGTATTTTCCATAGGGCATTCGGTAATGGACCAGCTCCAAAAGCTGTTTTTTGTCGGGATGCAATTCCATGTATTGGGCTAAAATACTATCTTTCCATAATCAAATCCAACTCATGAAACGCAGAAACTTCATCTCGACCGCGGCCATGGGTTCCGCTGCCCTGGCCACCACCACGGCCTTGGGCGGGAACCCTGGGCCGCAGCAGGACAACAAGCTCAAGAACAATATCAACCACAGTGTCTGTGAATGGTGTTTTAACCATATCCCGTTGGAGGAGCTGTTAAAAAACCTGAACCAATTGGGCATCAAGGCCATCGACCTGATCGGGCCCAAGGATTGGCCCTTGCTCAAGAAATACGACATCCACTGTTCCATGTGCAACGGGGCGGAAATCAGCCTTGTCGATGGGTGGAACCACCCCAAAAACCACGGGCAACTCATCGAGAATTATACGGATATGATCCCAAGGGTGGCCGAGGCGGGCTATACCAACCTGATTTGCTTCAGTGGGAACCGCAGGGGCATGAACGATTATGTGGGCCTGCAAAACTGTGTGGACGGTCTTTCCCAGGTCATCCCCCTGGCCGAAAGGCACGGGGTGGTACTGCAGATGGAACTCTTCAACCAGGTGGACCATCCCGATTATATGTGCGACAACAGCCTTTGGGGAGTGGAACTGTGCAAACATTTGGGTAGCGACAACTTTAAATTGTTGTTCGACATCTACCATATGCAGATCCAGGAAGGGGACATCATCCGGAGCATAAGGAACTACCATCCCTATTTTGGGCATTATCACACCGCAGGGGTCCCGGGCCGCCACGAGATCGACGAAACCCAGGAACTGTACTATCCGGCCATTATGAGGACCATTTTGGAAACGGGCTTTACCGGCCATGTCGCCCAAGAGTTCATCCCTTTGTGGGACGATAAAATCGCGGCCTTGAAGGACGCGATCATCCGTTGTGATGTGTAAAGGACAGGCATGGATTCAGAGCAGTTGGGATGCCAAAATGAAAGTCCGAGCTACTTTTCCCCGGCCAGGGCCTCGGTGATCGCCAGGTTCCACTCGGCCTGTTTCCCCCGGTTCCTGGAGTAGTTGGTCTCCATATCGTACCTGGCCTGAAAATCCTTGAGTTCATCCAGGATATCCTTGTAGATTTTGCGCACCTCGGCCTTCACATCATCTGAAAAGGAGGTCCGGTCCAATCTGTTGCGCATTTTACGTGCAAAGAGTTCGGAAATGTCAAAATGGAGTTGTTCATGGGCCAGGGTGTTCGCATCGCAGAGCTCCGGTTTGTACCAGGATTCATTGGGATAGAAATAGGCGTTCACTTCATAATCCAGAAAGACCTCATGGTGCAATAGGTTGGCGGAATAGCTATAGCTGATCCCACTGGCCGTGGTGGCCACCGGTATGGCCCCAGAAGGTACCTTACCCTTGAAATCCTCCCATTGCAGGCGAAAGTCCTCCCTCCAAGGGACCCCTTCCCCAATTTCTTGTGAATCCCCAAAAAAGGGGAGCAGGAGAAAGCATCCTATGAAAATTATTTTATCCAATGGAATTCGATTGAACGCTCGATGTCGGGATGGAGGCTTTGGTTCACGGGACAGGTATTGGCGGTGTGCTCCAAGATCTTCCGGTCCTTTTCGGAAATGTTCCCCGGCAACTCGAGCCTGACCTCGATCTTGGAGATCCTCCGGGGGGCGGCCGCCATATGTTTGGTGACCTCTGCCGTGGAACCCCTTAAATCCAATTCGAGGGTTTTGGCCTTGATGCCCATTACCGTCATCATACAGGAAGCCAGCCCTGTGGCCACGGTATCGGTGGGGGAAAAGGCCTCCCCTTTCCCATTGTTGTCGATCGGGGCATCCGTAATGTACCGGTTTCCCGACCTTATATGGACACAACTGGTCCTAAGATCTCCCTTATAGGTTACTTTTGAGGTCATCTACCTTGATTTCTTTCAGTTGCAGGTTTTCGTATTGCATGATATAACAGGCCCGGTTGAAATACCCTAGGGACCAGTCGTTGAAATAATCAAAACTGTTCCCTGTATACTCGGTCAGGCCAATGAATCTCGAGGTTTCAAAAAGGTTGTTTTTATGTGCCAATTTCAACAGCACATCAAAGGTCACATCAAAGCCCCGTATTGCGTAGCGGTCCGGCCTCAGCCCGTTGTATTTTTTCTCATAGGCCCTTGTAAAGGAGTCATTGCCCACTTCCCTGTAAAAGGAAGGATAGGTGAACCTCAGGTTGGAGAGGTGGGTCAGGGACAGTGCATCATCCTCAAAGGCACTGTTATAACTGGTTGTGAACATGCGAACCTTGACCTTGTTCGTGATCGCCGAGTTCAGGATCGAGCTTACCGAGGAAACCATATTGGGCTGGTCCGTTTCCAAGAAGACCCAATTTTCCTTGGTCTCCGACATTTTGATCAGAAAATTGTCCAAATCCAGGGATTTGTTGTCGATGACCTTGGCGATCTGTGACGCCGGGAAACTCGAAAGGATGGAGTCGTGGGCCACTTGGTGGGTGGAATCCGCCACGATGATCACGTTTTCCCCCTTGTGGATCCCCTTGAGATAGTCCAGCATTTTTTTCCGGAGCACGGCATCCCTGGGGACCGAAAAGAACACATTCCCATGACTGAGCTTGCTTTCCGAGGCTATCGGGGCGATCACCGGGATATTCTTTGAGGCGGCCTGAACGGCAACCTCGTTCAGGGAGGCAGGGGACACCGGGCCTATGATGGCGTTGACCCCCAACAGATTGTCCCTGAACAGAATTTCCTTGACCTTGGTCTGGTTCAGTTGGGTGTCGTAGGTCCTGACGTCCACGGATACCCCCAGTTTAGCGATGGAGTCCAGGGCAACCAGGGCCCCGCTATAGAACCCGAGGCTCAGGGCCACATCGTTCCGGCTGCGGATCAGTTCCCCTGCCCGGGCCTTGTCCCTGAGGTCGATCCTGTCCAATCTAAAGGGCAGCATGAAGACCAGTTTGGGCCGGTTCGCGACATCAATGCTGTCGATCAGGTTGAACTTGTCCAGGACCAGGGCATTTTTGACATCCAGGCCCAGGGCCTTCTCCCTCGGGAGCTTGAGGACCATTCCGGCCTTGAGCCCGTTCTCCAGTTCGGGGTTGAGCCTAAAGAGATCGTCCCTTGTGATTTTCAGGTTTTGGGTGATCCTAAAGATGTTCTGTTTGGGCTTGACCTCGTAAAAGACAAAGTTTTCGGTATTGACCTCCCCCAAGGTATCCCTTTTCTTGGGCAGGCGGATCATCATCCCTTCCTTGAGCCCTCCCACCTTGACAATCTCCGGGTTCAATCGGACGATGGAGTCGGGAGGGATGCCGTACTCCCTTCCCAGACTGTATAGGGTCATTTTTGGGGGCACCGTATAGGAAGTGTATAGCTCCACTTGTTGATCCTTTAGACTGTCCCCCTTGGGCCTTGGCAATTTCAGTTCTTGTCCGGCCGCCAGATAATTGTTGTTGCGGTCCAGTTCCGGATTCAATGTCAAAAGGCTGTCCACCGTGATCCCGTATTTGTTGGCTATGCTCCAACGGGTTTCCTTGGGAAGGACGGTATAGGTTTCGAAATCCAGCTCCCGTTCCTCATCGGGATCCACTTCCGGATACTCCGGGATTTGGAGTATCATCCCCTTTTTGAGCTGTTCGGAATAGAGTTGGGTGTTATAGCGTTTGATCTGATCTTCGGTCACCCCATACTTTTGGGTGAGGCCGAACATGGTCTCCTTTCTTTTGACCCTGTGCCGGTTGTAGCCAATGGGCTGGATTTCCTTTTTTTCTTCCTGTTGCGGCTTTTTGACCTCGGGATCCTGGGTCCCGCCCAAGGGTATGATCAAGATGGTGTTCTCCTTTACATCGGCGGCCGAACCCAGTTCCTTATTGGCCTGCAATATGGAATAGGGGGTCACCCTGTACATTTGTGATATGGATTGTAAGGTCTCCCCTTCCTTGACGGCATGGGTGGTAAATTGTTGCGCCTTGACCGGAACTACAGCCAGAAACAAGGCTGCAACGATCCAAAGTAAACTGTTTTTTATCATTCCCATTCTATTGTTGCAGGTGGTTTTGAACTTATGTCATAGACTACCCTATTAACGCCCTTGACCCTGTTTATTATATCGTTGGAGGTCTTTTGAAGGAATTCATAGGGGAGGTTCACCCAATCCGCCGTCATTCCATCCGTGCTTTCAACGGCCCGGAGTGCCACACATTGCTCATAGGTGCGTTCATCGCCCATGACCCCGACACTATGTACGGGCAAAAGTATGGCCCCGGCCTGCCAGACCCTGTCGTAAAGGCCACTTTTTTTGAGACCGTCCACAAAAATGGCGTCCACTTCTTGCAAAAGGGCCACTTTTTCGGCCGTGACCTCCCCCAGGATCCGAATGCCCAGCCCGGGACCGGGAAAGGGATGTCTGCCCAATATTCCTTCGGGCATATCCATACTGGCCCCCACCCTTCTCACCTCATCCTTGAAGAGCATCTTCAAGGGTTCCACGACCTTCAATTTCATATAATCGGGCAAGCCCCCAACATTGTGGTGGCTCTTGATCACCGCAGAGGGCCCACCGCTGACCGAAACCGATTCGATCCTATCCGGATAAATGGTCCCCTGGGCCAACCATTTGGCGTTCTCCACCTGATGGGCCTGGTCGTCGAACACCTCTATGAACACCCTTCCGATGGCCTTTCGTTTGCGTTCCGGATCTGTTTCGCCCTTGAGGGCATCCAAAAAGCGTTGGGAGGCATCCACGCCCCTCACATTGAGGCCCATATCTCGATACTGCTCCAATACTGTGCCAAACTCATCTTTTCGAAGCAGTCCATTGTTTACAAAAATACAGTGCAATTGGGGTCCGATGGCCCGGTGCAACAGCATGGCTGCCACACTGGAGTCCACACCCCCGGAGAGTCCCAGGATCACCTGTTCCTCCCCAATTTCCCTTTTCAGTTCCTCCACCGTGGTTTCCACAAAGGCGTCCGGGGTCCTATCCTGTCCCAAACCCGCAATCCCGACCAAGAAGTTCTCCAAGAGCCTTTTTCCATCGGTCGTATGGTAGACCTCGGGGTGGAACTGGATCCCGAAGGTGGTTTCCCCCTCGATCCTAAAGGCCGCATTCCCCACATCTGAGGTTCCCGCCAATCTGATCCCGCCCGTGGGAAGTTCCTTAATGGTATCGCTATGGCTCATCCAAACCTGGCTGCCCTTGGAAATCCCCTTGAGGAAAGGCTCCCCTTCCCGTACAAAGGAAAGATTGGCCCTTCCGTATTCTCGGGTTGCCGAAGGGGCCACCTGGCCGCCACCGAAATGGGAGAGGTACTGTGCCCCGTAGCAAATCCCCAAAAGTGGCTTTTTCCCCCGGATACCGGAAAGGTCCGGATGGGGCGCGTCCTCTGCCCGTACCGAGGATGGTGATCCCGAGAGGATCACCGCACCGAAGGGCGAAAGGTCCTTGGGAAGTTTGTTGAAGGGGATGATTTCCGAATAAATGTTGAGTTCCCTGACCCGTCTTGCTATCAGTTGGGTGTACTGGGAACCGAAGTCCAGGATGAGTACGTTGTTGTGCATGGGCAAAAATAGCAATTTGCGCCTGTTGAAAAAGTATATTTATGACAACTTTTAAAAAGCCCGTCCCCCTTCACGGGGAAAACCCATAGGGTTCGTTGATTGTTTTGGCTTCCAAGTCCAATATGTTTTTTTTCTTAACGGAATTCGTCATTTCTTTGCCCCGAAATCAGTAACGAATTGGCATGATAAAGGGATTTATCTTTGATTTGGATGGAGTGATCGTGGATACGGCGGAACTACACTATGGGGCATGGAAGAAGTTGGCGGATGAAATGGACTGGAAGTTTGATCGGGAACTCAACGATTCCCTGCGCGGCATCTCCCGCTTGGACTCCATCAAGCTCATCATGGACCACAACGGGGTCGAGCTGGATGGGGACACCGTTTTTGAACTGTCCGAGAAAAAGAACAAGATCTATGTGGAGAGCCTTGAGGGTCTGGGCGAGGGGGACTACCTGCCCGGGGCCAGGGAACTGCTCACCCACCTGCGCAACGAAGGTTTCGGGGTGGCCCTGGGGAGTGCCAGCAAAAATGCGGTAAAGGTCCTACAACGACTCAACGCGATCAAATATTTTGATTTCATAGGGGATGGGAACACCGTTGAAAAGAGCAAGCCCGCGCCGGATATCTTCCTCTTTGCCGCAGACAAATTGAAACTGCCGCCCGAAAGGTGCCTGGTCATCGAGGATGCGGAAAAAGGCATTGATGCCGCCAAGGCCGGGGGCTTCCACACGGTTGGGATCGGGCCCGAGGAACGGGTCGGCCATGCCGATCTGCGTTTTGATACCATGAAGCAGGCCACGCTGTTCGAACTGAAATCACACTTCAAGGAGTATTTCTGAACCGATTTGACGTAAAAAGCCCCGGGAACCACTCCGGGGCCTTTCAATTAAATCAAAACCAACCTAAACATTGAGTTGACCAATTCAGAAAATTTGCATTTTCATGGCAATTTTCAATAGACAAACAATTACCGAGGGGAAAACCCTACCGCATTCCCGTATATTTTTACTTTTTTCACTGAAATGGTCGGTACTTTATAGGGATGGGCCTTTCCCTCAAGGAAATAGGGCCCGTACATCCATGAGCCGATATATATAAAGGTCATCCTTATCGGGACCGTATCCAATAAGCCTGTCCAGGGGCCTGTGGGGCCCGATATCTTGTTCAGATGGTATCAGTACCATTGCCCCTTCTTTGGGCAAAATGGCCTTGGGAACGGGAAAATCATCCAGGCCCAAAATAGTTCGATTCGAGTTCAGAAGTCGCAATTGCCCCCCGTAGGTGACATTGGGGACCACCCAGGCTTCCGCGGGAAATTGTTCCCTGAGCCTCTCCGAGAGCGGGCCATAGTCATATTGATTGTCGGAAGGCACTCCAAGGATCCGTTCCACGGGACTCCTGAGCAGTTGAAAGCCCAAAAGGCCGATGAACAGTGCAAGGCCCCATCTTTCGAGCTTTGGTGTCCTGGGGACCAGGGAATCCGTCCATAGGACCAGATAGGGCAACATCAGGGGCAAAAGCCAACGGGTTTCCACCTGCTTGACATCCGCCGCGACAAAAAACAGCAGCAGTACGGCCAGTTGGCCTAGGAACAATTGGAAAAACCAGGAGGATTTGTCCTTTCTTATTGGGCGCACTTTTTTTAAGAGCATGACCCCGGATACCAAGATCAGCGGCCAGGCCAACTTGACCAATGCCATAAAACTGCTCCAAAGGGGCCCCAAGATCGGGATCCCGGTCATTTCACCGCCCATCTTCACGCTGAGGTGCCGCCCAATGGAGTCGAGGTTTTCTTGGGACAAAAGCCAGAACGCATGGGGGGAGAACAATAAAAGGCCCATGGCAAGGGACAGTAGGATCTTGGGGCTGAACAGCACCCTTGCCAATTCCTTCGAGAGAAAAGCGCTGAGGGCCAAAGCCAGTACAAAAAGGGCGAAGTTGTATTTTGTGAGCATCCCGATTCCAAGGCATAGGCCCAGGGCGATATAGTTTTCCGGGCTTTTTCGTTCGATGAGCCGTGCCAGGGCCAAAGCGGTAAGCAATACCACCAAGCAAAGCAAAAGAGTATGGGAAAGCCTTCTGAAGGCGAAATCGACAAAGACGGGCACCAGGGCCGAGGAGAGTACGGCCAATCGGGCCTTTGCAGGATCCTTCAACAGTTTTTTGCCCAGGGCGTACAGGGCCCAGATTGTCGAAGCGAACAGCATGCCCCGCAGCAGGGCAAGGGAAAATTTCGACAGGCCGAAGAGGCTGTTGAGGGCGATCTGCAACCAAGTGAATAAGGGGGGCTGGTCGTCATAGCCCAGCCTCCACCACTGGCTGTAATATGCCTGTTCCGCATCCTCGAGTTCGAGGGATTGTTTCATATGTGCAATCCCAAGGATGGCGCACAGGGAAAGCAATGCCAGGACCCATACCATCGCCCCTTCCCTTTTGTCCCCTGCCATGGCTACGGGGTTCGCAGAATATGGAATTGGGACCCAAAGGGATCCTGGGCCTCCAAAAGCCCCGGGATCAAGTCCTCTCCCAGTTCCAGGTAGAGTTCGGAAAAATTGAGCTGTCTTTCCTGGAGCGACCGCCCCGGAAAGAGTTCGTTCTGAAGGTCGGTCAGGCGGATCACATGTTCCCCGAGCTTTTTCTTTTGGGCGAGCAAAAGGCGTTTCTCCAGGGCATCCAGCCCCTTTTTCTGTTTGGTTTCCTGGGCCCTGACCGCTCCCAAAAAACTTTTGTCGGTCTGTTCGGCCAGTTGGTAGAGCTGTTCAAACTGTTGTTCCAAGTGTTTCTTCTGAGGGGAAAAATCTATGTCCACATTGGAGATTTCCCTGATCTTTCGATTGATCAGCCGAGGCTGTCCCATAAACAGGTCGGAAACTTCCAAGCCCAATTTTTTTGCCTTTTTGGCCTGTTTATTGCTGATGACCAGGACAGAATTGCGGAGCATGAGTATGGGGAAGACCACTCCCATTTCCCCAAAATAGTCCTTGAGTTCCAACCAATAGGCCAGCTCTCCCCCGCCCCCGATATAACAGAGATTGGGAAGGACCACTTCCTGGTAGAGGGGTCTGGCGATCACGTTGGGGGAAAAACGCTCTGGATTTTTGTGTAATTCCCCCTTCAATTGTTCCCGGGTGAAGGTGATTTGGGTATTGAGTACCTGATAGCCCCCGTTGCGCTGAACGATGCGCTCCCTCAGGCCCTCCTCCAGATAGAAGTAATTGATTTCCCTGGGGTTTACCTGTATGCCGTAATCAGCGGATGCCTCCTTGAGGTTTTCAATGGTCTTGGAAACGGTATGGAAAGGGGTTTGGTCAAAGATATCCCGTTCCATATGGGGGACCAAGAGTGTCTTCAAGGCCGGATCGTCGCCGTCCACAATGACCAGGCCCTGCTCCTTGAAGAGCTCATTGACCAGATATCGGCTTGCAGAGGCAAGGTCCGAATGCCCCAAATAGGCCTCTTTAAAGAGATCCTTCAGCTTTTCCGCCTTGTTGGAACGCCCCAGTTCGGCGGAAAAAAGTTCATAAAGGGCTTCCAGTCCCTCGGTGTCCAATCTTCCCACGGCACCCGACGCCTTTCGGTTCCAATGCAGTTTTTTCCCGTGCAGTTTGAAGTGGTTGATCTCTTCAAAGTCATGGTCCTCCGTGGCCATCCAGTACACCGGGACAAAATGGTTGTCGGGATGGTGCTCCTTGAGTTTTCTCGCCAAGTTTATGGTATGGACGATCTTGTATAAAAAGTACAGGGGTCCGGTGAAAAGGTTCAGCTGGTGGCCGGTGGTCACCGTAAAGGTATTGGGATTGGCCAGGGACTCCAGGTTCCCCTGGGTGGCCTCACCGGGTTGGAATCCCCGGTATTGGGCCCGCAGGGCCTCCACCAGTACGGTACGGTGGGATCCGGGATAGTTTTTTCCCTTTTCCCCAATCTGCAATTCAAAGTTTTCAGGGAGGGGAAATCGGTTGTAAAAGGGAGCCAGGGCCGGTACCTGATCCAAATAGTCACAAATGAGGCTTGAAAAATAGCCGGTTTCCCTAAAGGGTATACAATCTACGTCCATTAAATCTGAATGAGCTGCCCAAAGATAATTTTCTTATTCCTATGTCTCCCCAAATTTACGTTAATTACATTTTTGGCCCGCACCCCCTGAAAAAATGTCCCAATGAACCAATTAATCTTTAGATTTGATACCCAAACAATGTATCTCAAATGATTAGATTTCTATTTTTAACCTCCCTGATCTTAAGTCTTTCCGTCAATGCCCAAGAATTGAAATCCCCTTCGGAATTCCTTGGGTACGAACTGGGCACGGCCTTTAGCCGCCATTATGAAGTTGTGGATTATTTTGAATATCTGGCCAAAGCGGCCCCAGATCGGGTAAAACTCCAGGTCTACGGCCAGACCAATGAGCGCCGTCCCCTGATCGTGGCCTTTATATCCTCCCCGGGGAACATTGCCAATTTGGAATCCATACAAGAGGAACACCTCAAGGCCCTTCAGGGCGGGGGAGCCGGCGACAAGGCCATTGTCTGGCTCAGTTACAATGTGCACGGCAATGAAAGTGTGAGCACAGAGGCCTCGATGAAGACGATCTATGAACTTTTGACCTCCAGGAGTTCCCTCTTGGAGAACACCCTGGTGATCATGGACCCCTGTGTCAATCCGGACGGCAGGGATCGGTACAGCAATTGGTACAACCAATACCAGAACAGGCCCCATCAAGTGGATCCCAACAGCAAGGAGCACCACGAAGGATGGTGGAGCGGCAGGAGCAACCACTATATGTTCGACCTGAACCGGGACTGGGCCTGGCTCACCCAGGTCGAGAGCCAACAACGGATCGAGGTCTACAACGACTGGCTTCCGCACCTGCATGTGGATTTCCACGAACAGGGCGTGGACAGCCCCTATTACTTTGCCCCTGCGGCGGAACCCTATCACGAGCTGATCACGGATTTCCAAAGGGAGTTCCAGGTGACCCTGGGTCGGAACCATGCCAAGTATTTTGATGCCCAGGGCTGGTTCTATTTTACCAGGGAGGTATTTGACCTGTTCTATCCGAGTTACGGGGACACATATCCCATTTACAATGGGGCCATTGGAATGACCTACGAACAGGGGGGCTCCGGGCGTGCCGGCCTGGGCATTGTGACCGGCATCGGGGATACCTTGACCCTGAAGGACAGGATCGACCACCATTTCACCACCGGGATGTCCACGGTGGAGGTGGCCTCCAAAAACGTGGAACGGTTGAATGGGGAATTCAGAAAATTCCACCAAAGACGGGACTTCAAATACAAAAGTTATGTGCTCAAGGGGGACAGGGACAAATTGGAGGTTCTGAAATCCCTATTGGACAAGCACAGGATCGCCTATGGGGACCTTGGCAGCGGAACCTATAGGGGCCATGATTTCAACACCGGGACACAGGGGAGCCTGAACATCAACGGCGACGGCATGGTGGTCTCCACCGACCAGCCCAAGGGGACCTTGGTGCAAGTGCTGTTCGAGCCCAATGCGAAACTCTCCGATTCCCTGACCTATGACATCACGGCCTGGTCCCTGCCCTATGCCCATGGGCTGGAGGCCGTGGCCTCCAGCAACAAGATCGCCCCACAGGCTGCCCTACAGCAGCCCCCAAGGTCGGTTTTGGTCCCTGACAGCTACGGGTACCTCATCCCTTGGAACAGTATGAATGACGCCCGTTTCCTGGCGGAGTTGTTCCAAAACGACATCCGCAGCAGAAAGGCGGACCACCCCTTTACCATTGGGGAGAATTCCTTTGATAGGGGAAGCTTGATCATCACCAAGGGGGACAATGCCCACAAGGCAGACTTTGTGAAGGTGTTGCAGTCCCTGGTCGACAAATACAAGGTGGAGGCGGTTTCCAGTGGTACCGGTTTTGTGGACAAGGGTAAGGATTTTGGCTCTTCCGCGGTGCGGATGATCCAAAGACCCAAGGTGGCCGTGCTGTCGGGTGGGCCCACCTCCAGTCTGAGCTTTGGGGAAATCTGGCATTTCTTCGAACAACAATTGCATTATCCCCTGACCGTGATCGATGAGGACTATGCCGACCGCGTCGAATTGGACCGCTACAACATACTGATCTTGCCCAACGGCCGCTACGGCAACCATTTCAGCAAAGCCAGGCTTTCCAAAATCAAGGATTGGGTCCGCAAGGGGGGCAGGCTCATCGCCATGGGCGGGGCCATCAAGGCCGTGGATGGGAAAGATGGTTTTGGGATCAAGGAGCGAAAATTCAAGGATGGGGATAAGGAGGAAGAAGATTCGGGCCTCCCACAGTCCTACGAGGATTACGAACGGGAAGAAATTAAAAATTCCATTACGGGGGCCGTTTTCAAGACCAAGGTGGACAATACACATCCCTTGGCCTATGGCTATGGAACACAATACTTCAGTTTGAAACTCGGCAGTGACAGCTATGAATACCTGGATTCGGGCAATGCCGTTTATCTGGTCGATCGGACGGTTCCCTATTCGGGCTTTGCCGGCAGTGAGGCCCAGAAAACGATTGCAAAGTCCTTGGTCTTCGGGGTCGAGGCCCATGGAAGGGGGCAGGTGGTCTATATGGTGGACAATCCGCTGTTCCGAGGCTTTTGGGAAAATGGCAAACTCTTTTTTGCCAATGCCCTTTTTATGCTGGATTGAGCGAACCGGCATTCTAATGACAGGGAATCAGCGGCTTGGGTGGATTATTTTTTGATGACAAAATGTGTTTTTAACACTAAAATATCGTACCTTTAATCGGACCTTCAGCCCATATCAATGGAACGCACCCAACATAGACCGGCTTCCGTTAGGGAAAAAATTCCGGCAAAGTATTACCTTGTATTCTTTGCCCTTTTCATCTTTGTTCCCGGCATCTCCTTGGGATTCCAGGAAGGAGAAGGGGATTTCAAGTCCTACAGGGGAGAAGTTGTGGACGCTTCCTCCAACAGGGCCTTGGTGTTCGCCACACTTAATGTGGAAGGCACCAATATCAGCACAATAACCAATACGGAAGGCAACTTCCTTTTAAAGGTCCCTGATGAAATCACCGATGGGAACCTTTTGGTATCCTTTTTGGGTTATAGGACCAAAAGGCTGCCCCTGTCCGGTCTTCAGCCGGAAGGCAACAAGATATCCCTGAACGTATCGGTCACCGAACTTTCCGAGATCAACATCAATGCCCCAAAGGACGCGCGGGCCCTAATCGAGGAGGTCATGGCCAAAAAGGACGATAAATATTTCGGTTCCCCTACCGTTATGACCGCATTTTATAGGGAAACCATCAAAAAACGCCGAAGGAACGTTTCCCTGTCGGAAGCCGTGGTCACCATCTACAAATCTCCCTATGATTCGACCAGGGAAGATGTCATGGAACTGTTCAAGGCCCGCAAGAGTACGGATTACAGCAAATTGGACACGGTGGCACTAAAACTGCAGGGCGGCCCATACAACACCCTCTACGTGGATGTGATGAAATATTCCGAATATTTCCTATCCGATGAGACCCTTTCCAATTACATGTTCAGTTACGACCGTTCCACCATGATCAACGACCGACCCCACATCGCCCGCCTCGCCCAGGCCGCCGGCCTCGTCCGGCGCGGTGCCCGACAGGCGCGCCCAGGCCACCAGCGGAAGCTGCCAG
>CALDPL010000191.1 GCA_937911965.1 uncultured Allomuricauda sp.
CAAGCGGAAAGCTCATCAGCCTGGACATTGCGGAAATGAACCCCAAATACGATATCGATGGACAGACGGCCAAACTGGCCGCATCCCTATTGCACCACGTGGCCCATGGGATATCACAAAGTCTTTGATAGGGAAAGGAAAGCCTACAAAAAAAGCCTTCCTATTGGAAAGCCTTTCATTGGTGTACACCCAAAGGGTGCCTCAACCTGATTCCAATCCGAAGGACCGGAATCCAACACAACGGTACAAAGATAAAAAAGCTTTTGGATTATTGGGGCCCAAGGGCCTTTTTTTGATCGTTCCCCCCTTTCATCGGAAAATGAAATTGGAACTCCCAAGAAAATTCCCGTGGGACCAAGTTTACTTAAAAGCCGATATCCCGGTAATGTCCGCTCCGGTGATCAAGAGGTGGATGTCGTGTGTCCCCTCATAGGTGATCACACTCTCCAGGTTCATCATATGGCGCATGATGGGGTATTCCCCGGTGATTCCCATGCCCCCCAACATCTGTCGTGCCTCCCGGGCAATGGTGATGGCCATATCCACATTGTTGCGCTTGGCCATGGATATCTGGGCCGTAGTGGCCTTGCCCTCGTTCTTCAACTGTCCCAGGCGCAGGGCCAAGAGTTGGGCCTTGGTGATCTCGGTGATCATCTCCGCCAATTTCCTCTGTTGCAGCTGAAACCCTGCAATGGGCTTGCCGAACTGGGTGCGTTCCTTGGCGTAACGCAGGGCCGTATCGTAACAGTCCATCGCGGCACCGATGACACCCCAGGCAATCCCGTATCGCGCGGAGTCCAAACAGCCCAATGGGGCCCCCAGGCCACTCTTACCGGGCAATAGGTTCTCCTTGGGCACCTTGACATTGTCAAAGATCAACTCCCCTGTGGCCGAGGCCCTAAGGGACCATTTGTTATGGGTCTCCGGGGTGGAAAAGCCTTCCATGCCCCGTTCCACGATAAGCCCATGGATCCTCCCTTCTTCGTTCTTGGCCCAAACCACGGCCAGATCGGCAAAGGGGGAATTGGAAATCCAGAGCTTGGCCCCGTTCAAGAGGTAATGGTCCCCCATATCCTTGTAGCGGGTCTCCATCCCCCCGGGGTTGGAACCGTGGTTGGGCTCGGTCAGGCCAAAACAGCCCATCCACTCCCCTGTCGCCAATTTGGGCAGGTATTTCTTTCGTTGGTCCTCCGTCCCATAGGCAAAAATGGGATACATCACCAGGGAAGATTGCACCGAGGCCGTGGAACGCACCCCACTGTCCCCCCGTTCGATCTCCTGCATGATCAATCCATAACTGATCTGGTCCAGGCCGGCCCCCCCGTACTGCTCCGGGATATAGGGACCAAAGGCCCCGATTTCGGCCAAGCCCCCGATGATCTGTTTTGGAAATTCCGCCCTTTGGGCATATTCCTCGATTATAGGGGAAATGTCGCGCTTCACCCATTGCCGGGCCGCATCGCGCACCAATTTATGTTCCTCGGACAACAAATCGTCCAATTGGTAATAGTCCGGGGCTTCAAATAGATCGGGCTTCATAGGGTATGGTTTAGAAGTCAAATATAATCACGAAATATAACAATTGACGAGTAATTTGTTACATTTTCAAATAGAACTCCCGGGTGAGTGCAATATAGTCCGCACTGTAAACATGACGGCCGGTCTCTATGACGACTTCTTCCAATATGGGATCGGCCAATGAAAAGCCAAACTCCAACAGACTGCGCTTGAACCCCGCCCCGGGATTGCCCTTGACCCTGCACAACCTTAGGGGGTGCAGTCCATGGGCCTTCGCCAAGTTAAGAAAATAGTCTTCTTCCCAATAGGGAAGTATCACCGAAAATACACCTGAATCCGATAAAAGTGCGGCGACCCCTTGGATCAATTCAACAAAGGGAAGGGAACGGTTCTGCCTGGCCCGGTCCCTTGAAGGGCTTCCACTGTCCATTTCCTCTGAATAAAAGGGGGGATTGGAGACGATCAGATCGTATTTTTCATCCGGTTCCCCAACAAATTCCCCAAAGGACGCGTGGTAACAGAAGAGCCGATCCGCCCAAGGCGAGGCCTCAAAATTGGAAACGCATTGTTCATAGGCTTCCCCATCGATCTCAAGGGCATCGATTGTTTCGGCCGGGGAACGTTGGGCCAGTTGCAGGGCGATCAGTCCAGTGCCCGCCCCTACGTCCAATATGGAATCCGGTTCATGCCCAAGGGAAGTCCAGGCCCCCAAAAGCACTCCATCGGTCCCCACCTTCATGGCACAGCGATCTTGAAAAATGCTGAACTGTTTAAAACGGAAGGGCTCGGCCATCATTCGCCCAAATAAAGCTCCACCAAACCTTCTGGGGCCTTCACATGGATGGCCCTGCCCTGTCGATCCACCTTTTCTATGATCTCATCACTGATGGGGATCAGGAGTTCCTTCCCATCCTTCTCGGCCTCGAAAAGGGCCTGGGAACCGTGGTCGTTGACGGATTTTATAATGCCGATATCCCCATGGACCGCATCGATAAGCCTAAACCCCAAGATTTCGTGGAAGTAGAATTTATCCCCGGAAAGCGGGGGCAACAGATCCAAGGGCAGAAACAGTTCGGCCCCAATGATCTTATCGGCCGAGGCCTCATCCTTGACCTCCTCAAAATCGATCCTGAGCAGGTCTGACTTGTGCAATCGACAGCGGTCAATAAAAAATGGAACCAGATTGTTTCCCAGGGAAACAAATACCGATTCCATATTCTCGTAGATTTCGGGCTCATCGGTATCGAGTTTCACCAACACCTCGCCCTTAAAACTGTATTTTGAAACAACTTTGCCCAGGTAGAAGCAATCCTCCTTGCGCATCGCCGCTTTTAATCTTCTTTCTTGGGAGCCTCTTCCTCTTTGGCAGGGGCAGCCTCTTCCGC
>CALDPL010000192.1 GCA_937911965.1 uncultured Allomuricauda sp.
AGGCGCTTTGGAAACTGCCGCTGTCCGGGCAGCAAAGGGAACTCAGCCTGGACAAACACAGAAATTTCTACAAGGTGGTGGCCGCCCTAATGGGAAAACTGGAATCCATGTTCCCAAAGGTCTTGGTCGTTGACATGCACAGCTACAATTGGAAACGATGGGAGCGGGAAGTCCCGGTCTGGAACCTCGGAACCTCCAACTTGGACCAGGGCAGGTTCGGTAAAATTGCCGAGCGCTGGAGGGGCCTATTGGAAACCGTGGAACTGCCCCATGGGATACGCTCCACCTCCAAGATCAATGATACCTTCCAGGGCAATGGATATTTTTTGAAGTTCATTACCGAAAATTATGGCAATAGCTTAGTTTTGGCCACTGAAATCTCAAAGATATATTGTGATGAGCTCACCGGCATCGTTTTTCCGGAGGTGGTCAGGGCGGTGCAAACACAGCTGGGGGCCTTGATCCCGACCATGGCAGGGGAGTTCGAAAGGGAAAAATTATGATCGTGGAAAAGTTGCCGGAAGAATTGGCACGGGAATACGGGGACCTGTTCGAAATCGACTCCAATTTGGACCGATTGGTACGTAAGATCGAGCTATTGAGCTATATCAACCCCCTGAACATTGAAAAGGAAAAGTACCGGTTCTTTGCCTCAAAATATACCCAGGAGCCTGAATTCAAGTACCCGAAGGTAAAATTCAATCCCTATAAATTGCACCGAATGTTCTTTGCCCAGCGCTTGGAACGTATCGAGGATGGGGACATCCGGAAACTGTACCAGGAGGTGATCTATTACTATGCCAATATGGTGCAGTGCATAGAGACCATAGATAAGGGAAGGAATTTTTATTACAATTCCCTTCGGGTCTACGGAACTCCAACGGAACGGGACGTGCAAAATGCCCAGTATATCCTTCACTTTGCGGAGGGTCCCAAATCCCCGGATATGGAAAAGATCTATTCCGCGCAGCAGGCCAAGGATTATTTTGAGGAGTTTGTGCAGGGCTACGAGTTTCCCCTCAATATCAAATTCTCCACCAATATAGCGGCCGAGGCCATGGTGAGCAATATCAATCGGACGCTGCTGATCAAAAAGAACAACAAGTTCAGCAAGAACCAAATGTTGACCCTGGCCCATCATGAAATCGGGGTTCACCTGGTGACCACCTACAATGGCCTAGGGCAGCCCCTGAAGATATTTTCAAATGGGCTTCCCAAAAATGTGGAAACCCAGGAAGGCTTGGCGGTATTCAGTGAATATATGGGGGGAGCCTTAACCCTTAAAAGGCTCAAAGAGTTGGCTTATAGGGTCTTGGCAGTCGATAGTTTAATCAAAGGTTATAGCTTTGCGGATACTTTTGACCTGATCCATGGGCAGTACAAACTCGAAAGGGAAAAGGCCTTCAACATTTGCCTTAGGGCGCATCGGGGTGGGGGATTTACCAAAGACCGGCTGTATTTGAGCGGATTGCGAAAGATTTACAAGCGATATGTTGCCGGTGGGTCCATGGACGTACTTCTGACCGGAAAAGTGGCCTTGGAAAACGAAGGGGCCATCGAATCCCTAAAAAAACTGGGCCTGGTCCATCCCAACCTGCACCGCAGCCGTTCCTTTGATCGGAACCTCAATACCGACAGTACCTTGGACCTTATCCTTAACAACCTAAGGTGACCCGTCGAGGAATTTTGCATTGAGTTCGGGCGTGGGGATCATGCAGCTGTCCCGTTTGCCGTACCAGGAATAGCGGTTTCTGGCCACCAGGTCGTACATTGCATCACGAAGGGGCCTTGGAATCCAGCTAAGGAGGGAACACAGCTTCCAGCCCCCCCCAAAGGCCTTGGCGATCTGCAAGACGGCGTCCGATTTGGTGTAATAGGCCATGCCGGGTTCGATCAGGACAATGGAATCCATGCCATGTCCGTCCATGCCCCGTTGGCGCAACATATCCTTACCCGGTTCGCTCTGTAGGGCCGCAAAGCGGAACAGGTCCCTTTTGTCCCGTTTGATCACGAATTGGACCCAGGAATTGCACAGGTTGCAGACCCCGTCAAAAAGGATGATTTTTTTGTTGCTTTCCACCCGGCAAAGATAGGGATAAGGCTGAAGAGTTTGGGATTCGATATTATTTTCCGGCCTCCACCAGCTGCAACTGGTCCAGGCCCACCTGGGTGGTGAACAGGCCGTAATTGACCACGGCCTTGCCCTTTTCGATGGCGTCAATGCTGCCCACGGCCTTTCCCTCCGGCAGGCGTACCCGGTCCCCGACCTTCAGTACGGGTCTGGGCCGGTTCTTTTCCTCTTGGATCTCCTTTTTTTTCTTGGCCTTTTTTTCGATACGGACCTCCTTGATCTTGTGTTCCAGTTCTTGGGCCAACTGGGTTTGTTGCTGCTTTTTTTCCTTGACCTTGGCGGCGGTGGTCTTCTTTCTCTTGCTGTTCTCGGTTTCCACCAAGCGCAGCAGTTCCGAGATCAGGGGTCGTTTTTTGTGGTCCAGAAAATAGCGTTCGGCCGCCGTGTTCACCTTGTTGCCCAACTGGATCATCCTTTGGTTGTGGTCATAGAGTTCCTGATAGTTCTCCAATTTGGCCTTGATCTTGTCGTTGAGCCGTTGCAAACGGTCGGCCTCTTCGCGCGCCTTGGATTCCTCCTCCTGCAAACGGGATCCGGTCTGAACCATTTTACTGCGTTCCTTCTGCAGTTTGGCGATGGTGGCATCGAAGCGAACCTTGCCGTGCTCAATTTTCTTTTTGGCCCGGTTGATCAGGGAATAGGGGATTCCGTTCTTCTGGGCCACTTCGAAGGTAAAGGAACTTCCGGCCTCTCCGAGAACCAATTGGAAGGTGGGCTCCAGGGTCTTGGAATCGAACAGCATGTTTGCGTTGGTGGCATGGGGCAATTCATTGGCCAGGGCCTTGAGGTTGGCGTAATGGGTGGTGATCACCCCATAAGCCCCACGTTGGTAAAACTCTTCCAAAAAGGCCTCTGCCAATGCCCCACCGAGCTCGGGATCGCTACCGGTCCCGAATTCGTCGATCAAGAAGAGGGTACGCGCATTGCATTTCCTGAGAAATTGGTTCATGTTCTTGAGGCGGTAACTGTAGGTGCTCAGGTGATTCTCTATGGATTGGTTGTCCCCGATATCGGTGAGTATCCTCTCGAACAGGCATAGCGAACTGCCGGGATGTACCGGGATGAGCATGCCGCTTTGCAACATGAGCTGCAACAGCCCTATGGTCTTTAGGGTAATGCTTTTTCCTCCGGCGTTTGGCCCCGAGATCACGATTATCCGGTTTTCCGGTTGCAGTTTTATGGTCTGTGGCCAGGTCTTTTCATTTTTTCTTTTAAAAGTCATAATCCTTGCTGTACCATTAGTTATCTACTTCATAGTGATGTTCCTGGCCAGCTTTTTTATTGGTAAAGCATTGGGTGCGGATTATGCAAAAAATGCGTCTATAGCATTTACCGCTACCGGCAATAATTTTGAGTTGGCTATTGCGGTGGCAATTGGTGTATTTGGCATCAATTCGGGTCA
>CALDPL010000193.1 GCA_937911965.1 uncultured Allomuricauda sp.
GGGGGCTCGCGGAGATCCGGCTGCGTTTGGGAAGCTTCAACTGGACTGGCTCCTGCAGGCGCTCGAGGGGAGCTCTGCCCCGTTCAGGATCATTCTCGCCGGGCGCTCCCTGCTTTCGCCGGCGAAGGCAGACCACACCTGGACTTTTGCCCAAGCGGAAAAGGATTGGTTTCTGGAGGAGCTGGAAAAATTGGAGGCCAAAGTCTTTGCGGAAGACCATTTCAACCGTCTCATCGGGAATCTTGTCGGGGACCGGATCCACGGTACCTTTTCCCCTTCCAACGGACTGGATGCCGATTTTGATATGTTCGTGAGTTTTGGGGGGGACGGTATCATGCTCAGGGCGGTCACCTACATCAAGGATCTGGGCATTCCCATAGTCGGGGTGAACACCGGGCGTCTGGGCTTTCTCTCCACCATAAAAAAAGAGGATGTCCGCAAATTGGTCACCGAATTTGTGGCAGGCCACTATACCGTGGAGCAGCGCAGCCTGGTTGAAGTGGAGCTGGGCTCGGAAGCGGATACCTTCAAGGGGCTCAATTTTGCCCTGAACGAGGTCACGGTCAGCCGAAAGGGAACCACTTCCATGATAACCGTGGAAACCTACCTTGACGATGAGTACCTGACCTCCTATTGGGCCGATGGGCTGATCTTATCCACCCCTACCGGATCTACGGGATATTCCCTCAGCTGCGGGGGACCGGTCATCGCCCCGACCGCCAAATCTTTGGTCCTGACCCCGATAGCGCCCCACAACCTCAATGCAAGGCCCTTGGTCATCGCCGATGACACCAAGATCCGCCTGAAGGTCTCGGGAAGGGAGGATACCCATTTGATTTCCCTGGATTCCAGGATATCGGACCTTCCCAGTGGCGTGGAGATCAGGATTTCTAAATCCAAGTTCGGGATCAATATGATCGAATACGATTCGGAGAGTTTCTTGAAGACCCTGCGCAATAAATTGCTCTGGGGCGAAGATCGGCGCAATTGAGCCCGGACGTTACAATAAAAAGAGGGAAAATCTGTTTAACATGGGAAACAGGCAGCAAAATCATACCTATAGACCTTCCTTTACTTTCAACCCCTTTAATTTTTTGGATCCCATGCGGATAGTTTTGGTGGTTTTTCTTTGCTGTGCCTTTACCCTGAACGCCCAGACCTACGAGGTCGGGCTGTTTGCCGGGGGTGCCAATATGATCGGCGATGTGGGAAGGACCGATTACATAATGCCTTCGGGTCCCGCCTTCGGCGGCATCTTCAAATGGAACAAGGGCAAGCGCTATGCCTGGAGGGCCAGTGTGATCTATGGGGAATTCACCGCGGACGACACCAAGTCCCATATGGAGTCCAGACGGCTCAGGGGCTATGTGGTGGAGAACTCCGTCCTGGAGGCCTCGGCAGGGCTGGAAATCAACTTTGTGGAGTACAACCTCCACAAGCTGGGACCTGCATTTACGCCCTACCTCTACACCGGTCTGACCTACTTCAGGTACAATTTTAATTATATTGATGCCCTCCAAGTGCAGGATATTAACCAAAAAGAAGGTAGTTTTGCAATTCCAATGACGGTTGGGGCAAAGTATCGGTTGAGCCAATTCTTGATCCTGGGAGCCGAAATTGGGGCCAGGTATACGCTAACGGACAATTTGGACGCGAGCAATCCGGAGGGTTCCAATTTTGAACAGCAGTTCAGGTTCGGAAACATTTTGAGCGATGACTGGTATGTCTTTACGGGGTTTACGTTGACGTACACCTTTGGACGCAAGCCCTGCCAGGACTGTTTTCAATAGGATGCACAAACTAGAGGATTTGGACCAACTGCCCAGCCATGTCGCCATCATCATGGACGGCAATGGCCGATGGGCCAAGCAGCGCGGAAAACTCAGGGTCTTTGGCCATGAGAACGGGGTGGAGGCCGTGCGCAAGACCGTGGAGGGCTGTGCCGAACTGAAAATCCCCTACCTGACCCTTTACGCCTTTTCGACCGAAAACTGGAAACGCCCCAAGATCGAGGTGGACACCCTGATGAAACTCTTGGTCGCGGCCTTGAAAAAGGAGTTGAAGACCTTGAACAAGAACAATATCCGCCTGATGGCCATCGGAAGGTTGGAGACCCTGCCCGAAAAGGTGCACCGGGAACTTTCGGAGGTCATCTCCAAAACCTCACAAAATACCGGGATGACCCTTACCCTTGCCCTGAGTTACGGTTCAAGGGAAGAGATAACCACTGCTGTTCAGAGGATTGCGACCAAAGTTAAAAATAATATAATTTCAGTGGATTCTATTGACGAAACCGTTATAAATACACATCTTTACGCACACTTTTTACCCGATGTGGATCTTCTCATACGCAGTAGCGGGGAATGTAGGATCAGTAATTTTTTACTTTGGCAAATTGCATACGCCGAATTATATTTTATTGATGTATTTTGGCCGGATTTTAGAGAGCATCATTTGGTGGAGGCAATATTAAGTTACCAAAACAGAGAACGACGATTTGGAAAGACCAGCGAACAACTCAATTAAAGGAATTAGGAACGCTATACCATTATACCTAAGATTACTCCTCCCATTTTTTTTGCTTACCGTCCAGGGCCATGCCCAGGAAACTTCCTTTGAGAATGGAAAACAGTACATTCTGGGAGGGCTTACCGTCACCGGCCTCCAAAGTTATAACGAACAGACCGTGGTCTCCTATACCGGCCTGAGGGAAGGCCAGCCCATACAGGTCCCCGGGGGTGAGATTTCAGAGGTGATCAAGAAATTGTGGAACCTCGACCTGTTCAGCAATGTGGAGATGTTCTACACCAAGATCGAAGGGGACAAGATCTTCCTCGAGCTCCACATCCAGGAGCGTCCCACCTTGAACAATGTCACCGTGTTCGGGATCAAAAAGCGAAAGGTGGAGGACATCATCGAGGATACCGACCTTAAAAAGGGCAAAAAGATCACCGAGAGCCTGATCGCCAATACCAGGAACTATCTGCAGAACAAATACAGGGACCAGGGCTACCTCAATGCCAAGGTCAACATCGCCACGGTGGCAGATACCTCCGGGGTCAATGTACAGAACATGGTAATCGACATCAATCGGGGGGATAAGGTAAAAATCCGGAACA
>CALDPL010000194.1 GCA_937911965.1 uncultured Allomuricauda sp.
CGTTTCCTCCACGTTCAATGCGATGTCATATTCGACGTCCGCATCGTATTTTTTCCACTCTATGGCACCGTAAACGATAGCCATCGTCGCGGCCAGCCCAATCACAAAATAGATGGAGCTGTTTTTGCCCACATCGGCTTTTGGATTCTTCTTTAATTCCATTGTACTGAATTTAGTGATTGCTAATTTATATATTAATTCCGCAATTAAACAATTAAAATTTCCATTTTAACTGCTTTTTCCCCGAAAAATACCAGCGGACCAGCAATAGTCCCACAAATGCGCCCAGGGTATTGGATACCATATCCATAAATTCCATCATACGGTCCCAGGTCAAGGTATATTGCAAACCTTCAATAATCATGCCATATACAATGGCTGAAATGGTGACCCCCCAGGTTGTCCTGCCCATGGGAATACGGCCTCCACTGCGTTCCCGAACAAACATACATCCCAGGACGACAAAGACCAAATAAAAGACGAAATGGGTGATCTTGTCCGCATGGGGAATGTTCAGGGTCCCGGTATCCAGACCAATGCCCCTGAAAGAAATCAAGCTGAGCAAAGTGATGAAACCCGCCCAGCCCAAGAACAAAAAAGTATAAATATTCCTTCTAAGCACCGATCAAGGCCTTGTAACCCCCGGCGTCCATCAGGTCCTCCAATTGGGATGGATCGCTGATCTTGATCTTGATCATCCAGCCCTCCCCATAGGGATCGGTGTTCACTTTTTCGGGTTCGCTCTCCAAGGAATCATTGAAGGCCACGATCTCCCCGCTCAAGGGCAAAAACAGATCGGAAACCGTCTTGACCGCCTCCACGGTGCCGAAGACCTCCTCCCTCTCCAGGGTCTCGTCCAGGGTCTCGACCTCCACATAGACGATGTCCCCCAATTCCCCTTGGGCGAAATCCGTGATTCCCACTGTTGCGACCCCCCCTTCCATACGGACCCATTCGTGGTCCTTGGAGTATTTTAAATCCGATGGTATGTTCATGATATCAAAGTTTGAATATGACTATGGACAAATGTAACGGATCGGGATTGGGTATTCAAAAAAAAAGATCCAACAAAATCGGGGAAAGTCCACCTCATTGGATCCAATCAGTTCCCAAAATTGTACCTCAGGGTAAAACCCGCGTTGATGGTGGTCTGCGGGAAGGCCGTGGAAACCGCGAACTCGGAAAAGGAGTGATCGTAGAAGAACATGGCGTTCAGGCTCTGGCTCAGGGCGTAATCCGCCGTGAATTTCAGGGACATCAGCTTCTGGCCCGCAGTGATCTGATTGGAATTGATGTCCAGGTTACGGATGATGGTGAGATTGTCCCTTAGGGAGAGGTCGGCCTTGAGGTTGAGGTCCCCTTTCATCCGGGTCCGCTCCCCTCCGATATTGGTCACAAAATTGACATCCTTGAACCGATAGCCCAATCCCAAGGTATACTCCTTCCCGTTGATCTCGGTGAGCAGGTTGTTGTCAAAACTCAGGGACAGCGTCCTGTCGGTCCTGATCTCGGCCAGGACGCTGAAGGAGTTCACCATCTCAAAATCAACCCGGATCAAGGGGTTGAACTGATCGGTGAGCACCACGTTGTTGATCAGGGTCTCGGGCAGCAGGTCCCCGTTCTCCGGGTCTATGGTCCCGTTCTGCCGTTGCAGGTTGGTCTGGAAGGAATTGATGCTGTAGGCGGCCCGATAGCCATGGCCCAGGGAAAAGCGTTTGAACTTCCGTTTGAACCAGGGGTTCTTCATCAATCCGGTATACTTTATGTTCCAGTTGGGGATGGGGATTTCCCGGAAGGCATCCAGGTTCACCCGCTCGGCATCCTGCCCGGTATAGGCCGCAAAGAAGGCCGGCAGCAAGACTTCCTGTTGGGTCTTGCCATAACGCTCGGGAAAGCCATCCCCGTCCAGGGTCCCCGGGTTCTGCCCCCGATCGGACACCAGGCGGTTGGCGATGATGATCCGGTTTTGTTTGAATTCCTCAAAGGTGCGGGAATCAAACTCATCGCTCTTGTTGAAGATCGTACCGATCATCAGGGTGGAAATGCTGAAGTTCCCCATTTCGTTGACCAACCCGTCCTCAAAATTGATCCAACGCTCCGGACTGTAGTTTTCCTGGGAGGACATGCTGTATTGCCGATCGGCGCTCAAATCAATGGTCAGGTCCTGGGTGGGCTGGGCCGTGGCCGTGATGTTCAGCGTTTTGTTGGTGTTTCGGATGTATTGGGAATTGTATTCGGGATAGGTGGTCAACCATCCTTTGCGCGCCGCCTCATAGCGCAAATCGGACTGGCTTCCGAACACAAATCCCAAGCTGGGCCGGGTGGTGCCTATAAAACCGACGGACTGGGTATAGCCCGGAAGCACGGTTCCATTGTTCTCACTGTAGTTCACATTGACCCGTTTGACCATGGTCAGCACGTCCACCAAGGTGTTCCAGCCCTTGGAGGTGGCCTTGGGGGCGCTCCCCGCCTGCCCGGCAGGTGGGTTCCCCGCCTTGTCCGTTCTCAAGGGGGAGGGGGCGGCCAGGACTTTCCCGTCCCGCTTTTTCAGGCCCAAAAAGTCATAGAACCGCTGCATGCCCAAATTGGCGGTGATGTTGTGGGTATTTGCGTTCTGAACGATGTTGATGTTTTCCCCTGAGACCTCCAAGAGGGCGTCCCCGCCGCGTTGCCAATCAAAATTGCTCGTATAGGTATATTGGGCGTTGATAAAATCCAGAAAGGGGATTTTGGACAGGGGCAGTTCGTAGTTCAACTGCAGTTGCTGGGCGTGCCTGTTGGGTTCCCCGATATCAAAGAAGCCATCCCAAAGATCCAGGGAGGGGTCGATTCCCGAATCCGGGTCCCGATCGAGGTTGAAATAGTTACGGACGATATTGTTGTTGGAGGCCGTCAGGTTCACCCTCATGGATTTGGTAATGCTGTAGTTCAGGGCATACTGCCAGTTGAACAGATAATTGCGCTGTTGCAGAAGCGGGAGCTGCAGGGCATCCACCCCGGGTTCCAGCACATCCCTGAAACGCTGTTGGTTGAAGGATCGGTTGTAATTGGCATTGACCGACAGGCTGGTGGGCAGGAGGTTGAAGTTCAAATCCTTCAACCACTGCCAATAGCGTCCGGTGAGCAGGGAATCGCTTTTGGCAAAAGGGGCCACGGGGGCGGGCTTGAAATTGTGGTTGTACACAAAACCGGTGACCACATTGCGATCCTGAAGATCGGCCACCTCAAAATCCCTGTGCTTGGTCTCGTTATAGGAATAGTTGAAGGTAAAGTTCTCCACGTCGAAGAAGTTCGCCTGGGCCTCGGCCCCCCGGTTCTTGCGTACCCCGATCAGGTTAATGCTGGTCCTTTTGGTATAGTCCTCGGCCTGTTCTTCAATGGCCCTCGCCTCTTCGGGGGTCGAGGCCGCCGCAATGCGGTCCTTTAGTTTGAGATCGTCGTAAACCGGATCGAATTCCGGGCTGATCAAGGTCTCTGAAATTCCGTAATTGAAGGGCAATTGAAGGTTCCAGGATTTGGGCAGCAGCTGTCCCACGTTCACGTTGGTGACCAAATCATAGGATATGGCATCCTCCCTGGACCTTTCGTTGGGCATTTGGTCCAGAGATCCAAAACCGGAAGTGCTCCTGCTTCCGGTGGCCGAAAGGTTCGCAAAATCCGCCATGTTCGCATCCATTGCGGCAATGGCGGCCCATCCCCCTTTATTGTCCAATCCGGCCATGCGCAATTCGTTGAACCACACCTCCCCACGGGCCGGAAGGGCATCTGCGTTCTTGACGCCCACCATCATGCCCCGGATGCTCCCCAAGGAAGGATTTCCACGGATCCCGATACGCAGGGTCCCCGGGGTCCTGGGATCAAATTCCCCGACCGGGACCGGCTGCCCGTCCACCATCTCATAATAATTGACCGTATTGAGGGTCCCTTGGGCGATTCCGAGGGATTTCACCTTGTTCAGGTCCGAGAGCAGCACGTTGAGTTCGTTCACCTGGGGCCATACCTGGGTTGCGGAGCTGGACCCAAAAGGGGTGAACTGCAAGGGGAGTTCCAGTTGATAGAAGTTTTCGGAGAAATCCGTCCCGATACGCAAAAAGCCCACCAAGGGGGTATCGTTGTCCGAATAGTCCCCATTGAACATTTTCTCCGCGTGCATGAACATCTTGATGCGTTGGTATTGCCGCACATCCACGTTCACACTCTTGAACACGCCCCGGGAATCCCGGGGTTCCAGGTTCTCCACCTTAAAGGATAGGGAGCGTTCGTTCTGTCGGATGATCGTGTTGTTGTTGTTGAGCTGTTCCCGTTCCACCCCGGGGGGCATGACATAGGGAATGGGCTGCCTGCTGTAGTTCTCCTCGACACTCACGGTGTTCACATCGGTCAGTGTCCCGTCATCCGCAGGGTTGTTGTCCACATCGGGCTGCAGGGAATTGGTATAGGTCCTCCAATCCCCTCGGACCAGGTCCAGGGTGGCAAACCGAAGGACCACCTCCCCGGAGAAGCCCGTGAGGTACATCCTCATAAAACTGATGGACCTGAAATCCGCGATCCCGCCCACGGCATCCGTGAAATCGCTCAGCGGGATCTTGTACTGGATCCACCTGCGGTTCAATTGGGTCCCATTGGGCAGGGAGGGGGTCATCCCTTCCCGAATGTCGGTCACGTATTTGTCATCGATCGTGGCCCCGGGACCTATGGGGATCCTATACTCGTAATAGGAGTTCACCGTGTTCATGGTCAAGTCCCGATCGATGTCCTCCACATCGGGCAGGGTGGTGGATCCCCTGTTGGTGTTGGTCACCTCCACCGGGGAGTTCCCCTGGGTGTTGTTGAAGTCCAGGTAACGCTGCAATATCCCCCCATCGCGGTTCAGATAGTATTGGTAGTTGTCCAGGGCGGGGTCCTCCGGGGGACCGTTGTATATGGCCGCTTCCGCAGCATCGTCCAAGCCGTCAAGACCAAGGTCCTGTAGGGCCCTGTTGGCCGGATCCGCATCAAAGGCATAGACCAGGGACTGGGTGGAGGGCACCCGGCCCCACTCGGTCTCCCTGGGGATTTCCGTATTGTTCCTTGCGGGCAACCCGTTTTCATATTGTTTGCGGCCATCCCTGAGAATGTCCTCTGAAATGTTCCCCAGATTCAGTACCAGTTCCCCAACATTGGCCGTTGTGGTCTGCCCGTCCACATAGGGGTCCAATACCCAGAACTGCACATATTCCACATTGGATTGCTCAAAATTGGTGCTGCTGAGCGGTCTCATGATCCCCGCCCATTTGTTCTCCGGAGGCTCGGTCCCAAAACTTGGATTGGCATTGTAGGGCCCCTTCATATCGGGATAGTATGCGATATCCAGGGTGCTCTGGACCTGGGTCTGGCCCTGGGCGATATCGGTCTCGGTGAACACCTCATCGATGAATATCCTTCGGGTGGCGTTCAGGGAAACATCGTTGTCGGACAGCCCGGAAGGCCTCTGATTGGTATAAAAGATGGGGTCTATGGTGTACCAGGCCAGCTTGGCCCGTTCATGGCCCACTTCGATCCCCGTCCGGTCCCGGAGGAATTCCACCGGGGGGCTCGCCAGGGTCCATCCCAGGGAAGATCGGATATCGATCAGGGCCTGGGCACCTTCAAAATCATCCAGGTAGGTGGTGGTCTCTCCCCTGAAATCCGCATGTTTGGGAGAGTTGGGCTGCAAAAAGGCCACCTCCCCCCTCAAGGAGAGGTTGGAGGGCACATCGGTATCCACATTGGGAAGCTTGTTGGCCAAGCGGGTCAAGAAGGGAATCTCCGTACTGAAGTTTCCGTTCAGCCCGAAGATGGTATTGTTGACCGGCTCCACCCCGTAATTCGACTTTTGGGTCAGGGGTCTCTCGTTCAGGTTGAGCATGGTGCCCCCCAGCACAAAGTTTTCGTTGAAGCGGTGTTCCACATTGACCCCCGTAAAGCGCCGGGTCTGTTGCCCGAAGACCGCATTGTTCTCCACGGAAATGTTGATGGGGGTGTTCGAGGCCGCCAGGGAGGGGTCCAAGATCTGCACCGTCCCGGCCTGGTAGTTCACCGTATAGTCGATCCCTTCCTGCAACTGCCTTCCCCCCGCGGTGACCCGCACCGAGCCCCTGGGCACGTTGAAGGCCCCGATGGGGATTCCGTTGTTTCCCTGGGACTTGTAGCGTCCCTTGAGCTGGAAGCGGTTCTTTTCGGCATTCTGGAGGGAAGCCGCCTTGGTCTTGGCGTACATATTGCGGAACACATAGCGCCTTTGGTTGGCATTGTAGCCCTGGTCGTCCTCCACATCATATACCCCACCGCCCAACTGTTCGAAGAGGTATTCCCCAAAGGGCTCCACCTTGGTGAAGATGATCCTCCCGGACTGGGAATCCACGGTAAGGCCCTCGACATAATCGAAAAAACCGTCCCCCCCGGGCTGCACATCATTGTACACATTGAGGCGGTCCAGGTTGAAGATGTCCAATAAAATACGCTCTTCATAGCCCGCCGGCCATCCCTGGTCCGGGTCGACCGGGGTGATATAGTTCCTGGGGGTGGGATCCGAGTACAGGATGTTCAGCTTAAAATCCTCCTGGCTCAATTGATAGGCCCCGGTGGCATAGATGTTCTTCATCATCAGGTCCCAGATGGGATCGGCCACATTGGTGATATTGCTCTTGAGCATTTTAAGGATCAGCGTATTGTTCTCGATTATGGGGTTGACCCCCCCGGATACCGTGGTGGCGTCGATGCCCCCATTGGCAAACTCCCCCACTTGGAAGACCTGTCCCCCCAGGGTGTACTGGAAGGCCACTCCAAGTACCTCATCATTGCCCAGGCTCTGGCTCAGGGAAATATACCCCAATTGCGGGTTGAACTGATAATCCCTGCCCTGCACCAGTTTTCGGGCATTTTCCAAAATGGCGTAATCGAAACCTTGGTTTACGGGATAGCCCGGCACGTTGAAGCCCGATTCCACCGTGGCGATGTCCCGAATGGCAGGGGTCAGGGCCCCACTGCCTATCTGGGCCGGATCATAGGCGTTGGCCACGTTCTGGGGATAGCCCGAAGCCACGGTGGCCGGATTGAAGAATCCGGGGGGATTCCCGTTGTTGATCCCGATCCGGGTCCGGTCGCTATGGGGTTCCCCCAAATCCTGAATGGCCACCACATTGCGGACGTTCTGTGTCTGTTGGTTCCGATTGGTCACCCAGACCTCCAAGCGGGTGATCTGGACCTGACTCTGTATAAAGGGGTAGTTCTTCAGGGCCCGATCGTAATTGTCCCTAAAGTAATGGGCCAGGAAAAAGTGACGGTCCGCATCGTAATCCAGGGCGGTCAGGGAAAACTCGTTCAGGGTCCCGCCTCCCTGGGCCACCACGGTATTGTTCTGGGAGCGTTGTTCGGAGAAGACGGCCGTGACGCTGGTCTTTCCGAACTGCAGCTCGGTCTTGACCCCGAATAGACTTTGGGCCCCACTGATCAGGGAGCTGTTCAGGGGCATGTTCACGTTCCCGATCTCTATCTTGCGAAGGATATCGTCCTCCGTGGGGGTGTACTCCAACTTGACCAGGTTCTGGAAATCAAAGGTGGCCTCCGTATCGTAATTTGCCGAGACCTGTAATCGTTCCCCGACCTTTCCCAAAAGGCTCAGGCTGATGCGCTGGTCAAAATCAAAGGAGAGGTTGGTCCTGTTCCTGGGGGACAGGGCCGGGTTGTCGTTTTTCTGCCAAAGGATTCCCAGGTCCATGGCCACGGAGCCCTTGGGAATCACCTCGATGGTATTCCCCCCAAAGATGGATTCAAAGAAATTGCTGTTCACATAGAAGTTGGGGAGCAGGTTCCTTCGGGCCTCCTCACTGCCCGCCTTTTGCCCGCTGAAGGCATCCATTTTCTGTTTGAAATAGGATTTCATCCCCTCCTTGCGGACCAGCTCGTAATACTGCTCCGGGGTCAAGATCAAGGGGTGGTCGATATTGAAGTCCCCAATGTTCCGGGTATAGATGTACTGGTCGGTCAGGGGGTCGTAGGTGTATTTGGAAACAATGCTTTCGGGGTCCTCCAGCAACAGACGTCCCAGTTCAACACCGGTCTGTACGGAATCCTGGGCCTGTCCATCGATCTGTTGCCCCATCAGCAAACCGATGGGGAGCAAAAAGACCATAAAGGTTAGGTACTTAAAACGCGATGGTCCAAGTATTGGTTTTGCCCCTCTTTTCAAACTTCTTACAAATTTTTAAGCGCCTGTTTAATAATGTTCTCCACGCTTAGTGAAGGTTCCCCGGTGAGCACCTTGTCGACCACCTTCTCGGATTGCCTCCTGGGGAAACCGAGAACCTCCAATGCTGATAACGCTTCTTCTTTATTTGTATTGTTCGATCGGGGGGAAACTTCCCCATTGATTTCAACCTTCAAAATCTTGTCCTTGAGATCGAGGATAAGCCGCTGGGCAGTCTTGGCCCCAATGCCCTTGACCCCTTGTATGGTGGGCACATCCCCCTGTACGATCGCATCCCTGACCTCTGTGGGGGAAAGGGAGGAAAGCACCGTCCTCGCAATACTGGGGCCCACTCCGGAAACCGAGATCAAAAGCCGGAACACCTCCCGCTCCGAAGGCTCACAAAAACCGTAAAGGGTATGGGAGTCCTCCTTGACCAAAAGATGGGTATAGATCAAGAGGTTTTCCCCATCCTTCAAAAGGGAAAAGGTATGCAGGGATATGTTCACAAAATAACCCACGCCCTGGCATTCCACGATCAGGTGGGTCGGGTACCGTTCTATCAGTCTTCCTCTCAAATGGGCGATCATAGGTCAAAAGTTTGGTCAGTGTTCGGCCGTTTCCGGAGCTTATTCCGTTCGGGCCAATCTCCGCTTTTCACGTTCCTGGGCGTCGATGACGGCCACGGCCGTCATGTTCACCATTTCATCCACACTGGCGCCCAATTGCAGGATATGTGCCGCCCTGGGAAGGCCCAACATGATGGGCCCGATGGAATCCGCCTTGTAGAGTTCCTTCAGCAGCTTATAGGTGATATTGGCCGCCTCCAAGTTAGGGAAAATAAGGGTATTGACCTTTCTGCCCGCAATTCTGGAAAAGGGAAAATTGTTGTTGCGCAGTTCCTGGTTCAGGGCAAAATCGGTCTGTATCTCCCCATCCACCACCAAATCCGGGTCCATTTCGTGCAGGATTCCCACGGCCTCCCGTACCTTTTGGGCATTGGGGTGCTTGGAAGAACCAAAATTGGCATAGGACAACATGGCCATTACCGGGGTGAAGCCAAAGGTCTTGGCCACGTTGGAGGTCATTTGGGCAATTTCCGCCAGCTCCTGGGCGGTTGGATCTATATTGATGGAGGTGTCCGCCAAGAATAGGGGACCCCGTTCTGTGATCATGATGTTCACCGTGGCGGCCTTCTTTACCCCTTTGGCCCGGCCCAGGACCTCAAAGACGGGACGAAGGACCCTGGGATAGGCCTTGGAATAGCCCGATATCATCCCATCGGCATCCCCTTGCTGGAGCATCATGGCCCCAAAATAATTGCGCTTGCCCAAGTCCCCCAGGGCCGAATATTTGGTTTCTCCCTTGCGCTTCCTGGATTCCCAGAATTTCTGGGCATATTTTTTCCGTATTTCACGGGATTCATCCGATAGGGGATCAATGATCGTGACCTCGGCATCAAAGTCCAGTTTCTTCTTCAAGCGTTCAATAGTGGCCTTTCGTCCCAAAAGGATGGGAATGGCGATTCCCTCGTCGTGGACGATTTGGGCCGCCTTGACGACATCGAGCAGATCCGCCTCGGCGAAAACAATCCGTTTGGGGGCCTGTTTGGCCCGGTTGTGCATCAAGCGGACCACCTTGTTGTCGTTCCCGGAGCGGGCGCACCGGGGAGCACGGCACCCGGCGGCACCGGCACCGCAGGCTGCGAAGCCACGGGGCCGGGCGGTGCCCGGTGCACGATCGGTGCCGGATGCGGGCTCGCGCAACCGGCCAGCACCACCACGGCCATCTTCACCGGCAGCCCGGTCACCGACGAGACCGCCAGCCGGAACCGCTGCCGGGACCGGCGACCGGAAAGCGGCAGCCGGTACAGCACGAACCACAGCGCCGCACCGGCGGTGGCGGCCGCTTCCGCATCCTTGAGCACCGCGGGCGCCGGAGCGGCCTTGGAGGTGGGCCGGGCGTTCCACACGCGGGTGGCGAGCACCAGGCCGAGGACGCAGAACGGGAGCATCAGCCACGGCCACAGCTTCCAGTTGCTGACGACC
>CALDPL010000195.1 GCA_937911965.1 uncultured Allomuricauda sp.
CGAGAATCACGTGCACCCCGTGGAACCCGGTCAGCACGAAGAACGCCGACGAGAACGGGCTGGAGGCGAGGTTCATGCCCTCGTTCACAAAGGTCGTGGATAGGTTCAAAAGGGCGTTGATATATCCCGGATCGATGGCAAGGGCCTTCTTATAGGCATCCCTGGCCTCTTCCAGATTTCCCTGTTCCATATTGATCACCCCAATGTTATAGAGCAAATCCGGGTTGTCAGGGGCCATTTCAGAGGCCTCTGCCATGAGTTGCTTGAACTTCTCCTTATCTCCAAGGGAATAATGAAGGTTGGCTTCCCCAAGGACCAGTTGGACGTCACCGGGATTCTCCACCCTTGCATCCGCATAAGCTGCCAAAGCTTTATCATTCTCACCCAATTGTTGGTAGATCAGGGCGATGTTCTTTACGATCTCAGGTTTTTTGGAAGGTTCGGCCTCTTCCTTGGGATCCTTGTGGGTCCCTGCTTTTACATAGAGGTCCCGGGTGGATTTGTCCATGGTCTCGGTCTCCCCGGTCTCCACATTGACCGCGGTATAGGTCACCCCACTCCCTTCATACCCGAGCTCCTTGAGTTCGTTGTAATAATCCAGGGCCTTTTCATAGTTCTGTCCGTTCACCGCACTGCTGGCCGCATAATAGAGATAAATGGTGTCCACGGGACTCAACTTGTAGCTCATATAGAGCTTTTCGGCCGCTTCGGAAAATTTCTGGTTGTTGTTGTCCTCCACTGCGGCATTGACCAAATCAGCGGTGATCTGGTTCAATTTTTCTTGGGCCACCGATGTATATTTCGACCTTCCACTTGCCTTTTCCACCTCAATGGTCTTTTTGTAGGCATCTATGGCAGGCTGAAAAGCGGAGGCATCACCTTTTTTGGCCAAATCCGAGTACACATTGCCCCGAACCGCATAATATTGGGCCTGGAGTTTATCGTCTGCGGAACCAATGGTTGCCAATGCGGCCTCAACGGCTGTCTTGGCCGTGGCCACATCGCCGTTCTTAAGAGCTTTTTCTGCGTCCTTGATTTCATCCTTCTGGGCAAGGCCCATAGTTGAAACCCCTAGCGCGATTAGTATAAAAATTTTAGTTTTCATGTCAAAATTTATGGTTAATAGTTAATGATTATTGATTTTCGTTATCTTTTCCATCAATTGCCGTGCCATCTTCTCCTTCCACCTCAATATCAAGTATATCGACCTCATCTACAGGATCGTCCTCCTTCATGACCTTGGCCACTGCGGCAATGGAGTCCCCTTCCCTGAGATTGATAAGGCGCACCCCTTGGGTGGCCCGGCCCATTACCCTGAGGTCCTCCACACTCATCCGGATCGCGATCCCCGACTTGTTGATGATCATCAGGTCATCGGTATCGGTAACGTTTTTGATCGCCACAAGACCTCCGGTTTTCGGGGTGATGGAAATGGTCTTTACCCCTTTTCCTCCCCGGTTGGTGGTCCTGTAGTCCTCTATGGTAGATCTTTTGCCGTAGCCGTTCTCGGACACCACCAGGATATCTTCCTCCATATTGTGGACGGCGACCATTCCGATCACCTCGTCCTTGTCATTGGCCAGGGTGATACCACGTACCCCGGAAGCATTCCGGCCCATGGGCCTGGTCTTGCTCTCCTCGAATCGAATGGCCTTGCCTGATTTGAGACCCAGGAATATTTGGCTGGCCCCCGTGGTGAGCTTGGCTTCGAGCAGTTCGTCCCCATCCCTGACGGTGATCGCATTGATTCCGTTCTGTCGGGGTCTGGAGTACTGTTCCAGGGAGGTTTTTTTGACAACGCCCCCTTTGGTGGCCATAATCACGTAATGACTGTTCACATAGGCCTCGTCCTTGAGGTCCTGTGTACATATAAAGGCCTTGACTTTATCGTCGTTCTCAATATTGATCAGGTTCTGTATGGCCCGACCCTTGGAGGTCCGGCTGCCTTCCGGGATTTCATAGACCCTCATCCAGAAGCATTTTCCCTTTTGGGTAAAGAACAGCATATATTGGTGGTTGGTTCCCACGAACAGATGTTCCAAAAAGTCTTCGTTCCGGGTCGAGGATGCCTTTTGGCCCACCCCTCCCCTGTTCTGGGTCTTGTACTCGGACAAGGGAGTCCTTTTGATGTATCCGGCATGGGAGATGGTGATGACCACCTGCTCGTCCGGAATCATATCCTCTATGCTCAGGTCCCCACCCGCGAAATTGATCTCGGACCTTCTGGGGTCCCCGTATTTTTCCTTGACCTCCAAGAGTTCGTCCTTGATGACCTGCATCCTTCGGTCCTTATTGGCCAGGATGTCCTTCAGGTCCTCAATGGTCTTGAGGATTTCGTCGTATTCCTCCCGCAGTTTGTCCTGCTCCAGCCCGGTGAGCTGGCGTAGGCGCATCTCCACAATGGCCTTGGCCTGGATCTCGGACAGTTTGAAGCGTTCCATTAAACTGTTACGGGCCTCGTCCACATTGGAGGAAGCCCGGATGATGGCGATCACCTCGTCGATATTGTCCGAGGCGATGATCAATCCTTCAAGGATATGGGCACGGTCCTGGGCCTTCTTCAGGTCAAATGTGGTCCTTCGAACCACCACCTCATGACGGTGTTCCACATAATAGTGGATGATTTCCTTGAGGTTCAGGAGTTGCGGCCTGCCATTGACCAGGGCAATATTGTTGACGCTAAAGGAGGATTGGAGTGCCGTGTGCTTGAACAGGGTATTCAATACGATGTTCGGAATGGCATCCCGTTTTAGGATGTACACAATGCGCATCCCCTTTCTATCGGATTCATCCCGGATGGAGGCGATCCCATCGATTTTCTTTTCGTTGACCAGGTCAGCGGTCTTTTTGATCATGTCCGCCTTGTTCACCTGATAGGGGATCTCGGTCACCACGATGCATTCCCTGCCCTGTACCTCCTCAAAAGAGGCCTTGGCCCGCAACACCACCCGTCCCCTACCGGTATGGAAGGCTTCCTTGACCCCGTCGTACCCATAGATGACGCCCCCTGTCGGAAAATCGGGTGCCTTGATATGTTCGATGAGTTCGTCAATTTCCACCTCGGGATTGTCGATGTAGGCAATGGTGCCGTCCACAACCTCCGAAAGGTTGTGCGGGGCCATATTGGTCGCCATTCCCACGGCGATTCCGGAGGCCCCGTTCACCAAAAGTTGTGGGATCCGGGCGGGAAGGACGGTGGGCTCCTGTAGGGAATCATCAAAATTGTTCTGAAGGTCCACGGTCTCCTTCTCGATATCGGCCAGCATCTCGTCGGCTATCTTGCGCATCCTGGCCTCGGTGTACCTCATGGCCGCAGGGCTGTCCCCGTCCACGGAACCAAAGTTGCCCTGTCCGTCCACCAACATATACCTGAGGCTCCACTCCTGGGCCATACGGACCATGGTGTCATATACGGAGGAATCCCCGTGTGGGTGGTATTTTCCCAAAACCTCCCCTACGATACGGGCAGACTTTTTATGTGCACTGTTTGACCTGACCCCGAGTTCGTGCATTCCGAACAGCACCCTACGGTGGACCGGTTTTAGGCCATCCCGAACATCTGGCAGGGCACGTGACACAATGACCGACATTGAATAATCAATGTAGGCAGATTTCATTTCATCCTCAATGTTGATGGAAATTAACTTTTCTCCTTCTGCCATGCTAAATTCCTCTTGTTTTTCTTAGTTAAATTAACGCGGCAATATACGGAAAATAGCAGCCTTTAAAGCCCTTTGGGGCTACTTTATTAAAAAAATTATCAACATTGCACAGGGGATGGACGGCAAGCCATAAAGCTTTGTTAAAGACGTAAAGAAACTCCCTTTAATCCGACTTTTACAACAAGTTTATCGAATATGGGTATGGTATTTGAACACGGTAACAATTCTTTTATTAATTTTAATTGCTGAAAAGGAAACGTATGGACGATAATTTTTCCCCCAGAGTAAAGGACGTTATAGCATACAGCAAGGAGGAAGCCCTTAGACTGGGCCATGACTTTATAGGGACCGAGCATTTGATGCTGGGTCTTTTGAGGGATGGTAACGGCAAGGCCATCAATATCCTGGATGCCCTTGATGTGGATTTGGAGCACCTTCGTAGGAAGGTGGAGATCCTGAGTCCGGCCAATCAAAATACCGGATCCCTGCAGAAGGACAAGAAGAACCTGCACCTGACCCGTCAGGCCGAGCGTGCATTGAAGACCACTTTTTTGGAGGCCAAACTCTTCCAGAGTTCCTCCATAAACACGGCCCACCTGTTGTTGTGCATCCTGAGGAATGAAAACGACCCCACCACCAAATTGCTGCACAAGCTCAAAGTGGACTATGACAATGTCAAAGAACAGTTCAAATCCATGATCACCAGTGACGATGACTATATAGACGCCCCACAGGCCGAATCCTTCCCAGGGGATACGGACGATGTAGGGGACAGCAAGGAAAGCAGCTTTGGTTCCGGGGCCGCCCAAAAGGGCAGCAAAAAATCCAAGACCCCGGTCCTGGACAACTTTGGCCGTGACCTCACCCAATTGGCGGAAGAGAACAAACTGGACCCCGTCGTGGGCCGGGAAAAGGAAATCGAAAGGGTCTCCCAGATATTGAGCCGAAGGAAAAAGAACAACCCGCTCTTGATCGGGGAACCCGGGGTGGGCAAAAGTGCCATTGCCGAGGGCCTTGCCCTGAGGATCATCAACAAAAAGGTGTCCCGCATCCTGTACAACAAAAGGGTGGTCACCCTGGATCTGGCGTCTTTGGTGGCCGGGACCAAATACCGCGGCCAGTTCGAGGAACGCATGAAGGCCGTGATGAACGAATTGGAAAAGAACGACGACATCATCCTCTTCATCGATGAGATCCACACCATAGTGGGTGCAGGCGGGGCGACGGGCAGCCTGGATGCCTCAAATATGTTCAAACCGGCCCTTGCCCGGGGGGAGATCCAATGCATTGGCGCCACCACCCTGGACGAGTACAGACAGTACATCGAGAAGGACGGTGCCCTGGAACGCCGTTTTCAAAAAGTAATGGTGGAACCCACCACGGTGGAAGAAACCATTGAGATCTTGATGAACATCAAGGCAAAATACGAAGACCACCACAATGTCAACTATACCGATGAGGCCATTTTGGCCTGTGTGAAGCTGACCAATCGATACATGACGGACAGGTTCCTTCCGGACAAGGCCATAGATGCCCTGGACGAGGCCGGTTCGCGGGTCCATATCGTGAACATGGACGTGCCCAAGCAGATTCTGGAACTGGAAAGCCAGTTGGAGGATGTTCGGGAACTCAAGAACAGTGTGGTCAAGAAGCAAAAATATGAAGAGGCCGCCAAGCTTCGGGACGATGAAAAGCGTTTGGAAAAGGATTTGGCAGCTGCCCAGGAACGTTGGGAAGAGGAGAGCAAGTTGCACAGGGAGACCGTGACCGAGGACAATGTTGCGGACGTGGTTTCCATGATGAGCGGCATTCCGGTGAACAGGATCGCCCAGACCGAGAGCAACAAATTGGCCGAACTTCCCAATTTGATCAAGGGATTCGTGATCGGACAGGACGAGGCCGTGGCCAAGGTGGCCAAGGCCATTCAGAGGAACAGGGCCGGTCTGAAGGACCCGAACAAGCCCATTGGATCCTTTATCTTCCTCGGACAGACCGGGGTCGGAAAGACCCAATTGGCAAAAATCCTCGCCAAGGAACTCTTCGATTCCCAGGATGCCCTGATTCGAATTGATATGAGCGAGTACATGGAAAAATTCGCCATCTCGAGGTTGGTCGGCGCCCCTCCGGGATACGTGGGCTATGAAGAAGGTGGCCAATTGACCGAAAAGGTCCGACGCAAACCCTATTCGGTAATACTCCTGGATGAGGTGGAAAAGGCCCATCCCGATGTCTTCAACATGCTGTTGCAAGTTTTGGACGATGGGTTCCTTACGGAC
Source organism: uncultured Allomuricauda sp. (assembly GCA_937911965.1). Classification (GTDB taxonomy): domain Bacteria; phylum Bacteroidota; class Bacteroidia; order Flavobacteriales; family Flavobacteriaceae; genus Flagellimonas. The sequence goes on from CALDPL010000195.1 coordinate 5,939, forward strand.
AGCCTTGGTCGAAAGATCGACTTCAGGAACACCATCATCATCATGACCTCCAATATCGGTGCCAGGCAACTGAAGGATTTTGGACAGGGAGTGGGATTTGGTACAGCGGCCAAGAAGGCCCAGGAGGACACCCACCAGAAAACGGTGATCGAAAGTGCCCTCAAAAAGGCCTTTGCCCCTGAATTCCTGAACAGAATAGACGATGTGATCGTCTTCAATCCCCTGGAACGGGAGCACATCCACAAGATCATCGAAATCGAACTGGACAAACTCTTTGACAGGATCAAGGACATCGGCTACGAACTGAAGCTGTCGGACAAGGCCAAGGATTACATTGCCGATAAGGGCTTTGACAAGCAATATGGGGCGAGACCCTTGAAGCGGGCCATCCAAAAATACATTGAGGATGTCCTTGCAGAGGAAATAGTAAACTCCAAACTGGAGGAAGGGGACAGCATCTTTATGGACTTGGATACGGAGAAGGAAGAGCTTACCGTCAAGATCAAAAAGACCGAAAAATCCCCTGAGACCGAATAGGATACCCAATTTCGCAATACACAAGAGCCGGCCCCTGTGCCGGCTTTTTTAATGGCATTTTACCATACAAGCGAAATATGCGCTTTTAATCTATTATTTTTTATGCCATTTTGCCTTTCGTCTACTTTCGTTGACGAGACACTATAACTATACTTGGGAATGAAATTCACTTCAGCTAAGAAGGCTGTGGTCGTACGCGAATATTGTTTGGATATTGGGTACGTGCAGGTCTTTGAGGATTATATGGTCGCCAATTTTGACGAAGGATCCACCGTTACCCTGGAGCGGGCCTATCAGATCATTGGCATCTCCGAAATCCATTTCAGGGACCGGAACTTTGGGTATATCAGCGATCGGAAGAATTCCTATGCAGTGGACCCCACCATATACAACTACCTAAGGGGACTGGACAATCTACGGGCCTTCGCCATTGTATCGAAGAAAGAAATCGACATGCACAACTTCAAGATTGAAAAGTTGTTCTACAAAAAAAGCATGGAGTTCTTCATCGAATACGACAACGCCCTGGCTTGGGTAAAGAAGCGGTTGAAGTACAAAAATGCCAAGGGAAACCACAGGTCACGGGACTAATCGTCCTCAAATTCATCGTCAAATTCATCGTCAAATTCATCGTCAAATTCATCGTCAAATTCATCGTCATAATAATCGTTGAAAGGCCCATTTTTCCAATACAGTTCCATAAAGGCTTTTCCGATTCTTTTGACCAGTCTCGAGGCGATGACCGCTTCGAAACCTTGTTGGGTCGCACATAGGTCCCCTGCATACCCGTGCAGGTACACCCCGAGAATGGCTGTGTGCAATGGGGAATATCCCTGGGCCAACAGAGCGGTCAGCATCCCGGTCAGTACATCCCCACTTCCAGCCGTGGCCATCCCGGGATTTCCCGTGGAATTTATATATCCCCTTCCCTCATAAAAGATGATGCTGTTCGCTCCTTTTACAACAAGTACCAGATTGTATTTGGAAGCAAAGTCCCTTGCTTTTTTCAATTTTTCATAGGCGTCATCCCATGGCCCGATCAAACGTTTCAGTTCTTTGGGATGGGGGGTCAAAATGGAACCCCTGGGAATTTCATCCAACAATTGGCGATGGACTGCCAGCATGTTTAGGGCATCCGCATCGATGACCATGGGACTATGGGTTTTCTTTAGAATTTCGGTGAACGCCTTGACCGTTTTCCCATCGAGCCCCATTCCCATACCGATACCTATGGCCGAAGGGGCAAAGGGCAGGATTACCTCGGTGACTATTTTTTCGTCCCGATCGGTGAGCACCATGACCTCCGGCTGGGCGGTCTGCAGGGAGTGATACCCGCATCCGGGCACATGGGCCGTGACCAATCCACTGCCCGAGGCCAAACAGGCGGAGCCGCCAACTGTACGGCTCCGATCATCCCATGGCTTCCCCCGATGATCAGGGAATGTCCGAAGTCGCCCTTGTGGGAAAATTTGGGCCTGAACCTGTACATGGGCCATACCTCCGTATCATCGATCAGCTCAAAATCAGTCTCCTCCCCTATCGGCACCAATGGATCCATCCCGATGTTCAAAACGTCCCAAGCCTCGGCATACCGAGCCATTTCAGGGAGAAAGGATGGCAATTTTGGCCATTGGATCTCCAGGACCACATTGGCCTGAATCACTTTGGAGGAGCTCCAGGGACTTCGGTCCATGGGCAGGCCCGAAGGCAGGTCCACGGAAAGAATAAAGGAACTGTAGACATTGATATGATCGATCAACCTACTAACCCAAAGTTCGGGTTGTCGATTTAGCCCCAGGCCAAAAATGGCATCCACCACCATATCCTCCCGATGGATTTCCGGGAGTTCGCTCTCCTTGTTCAATATATTCGGCCTGTGTTTTTTCTGTTTCAGCCGTTCCATGTTCAATAAAAATTCCTTGGAGCGTTTCTCACTAAAGTTTACGATATGGACCTGAATGTCGTAGCCGTGATCCAACAGCTGTCGGGCCAATGCCATCCCGTCCCCCCCGTTGTTGCCGATACCGCAGAACAAATGTACGGTCTCTACGACATCGCTCGGAAAATGGGACTCGACCCAATCGAAGAGTTTATCTGCCACCCAATCCATGAGCATATCATTGCTTATCTGGAGTCTCTCCATTTCCATTTTTTCGGCTATACGGACTTGAGATGCGGAAAATATTCTCATTTGACAAAAAATGTTGGTTCAGGCCAATAATTTCACAAAAATCACCGGCAGGGATTTGTTAAAGGTATCAAATGTACTACATTTACCCCCGCAAGTAAATACTGCGTTTAAATCAAACTGTAAAGTAGAACGGACCCGATGGCACTGAATTTTACCATCTTCACAACCACCATCACCCCTTTGGGGTAAGACTTCTATATATTATCCGTCCGATCTTTTAGTGTACATTTTAGTTTGTTCCAATACCATTATTCTATGAAAGTATTAAAATTTGGGGGTTCCTCGGTGGCCAACCCGAACAATATACGCAGAGTCAAGGCCATAGTGGCCGATACAGGGGAAGTTCCAGTGGCCGTGGTGGTCTCCGCCTTTGGGGGGGTGACCGACCTACTTTTGGAAGGCTCACGCCTGGCCTCCGAGCAAGATCCGTCCTATAGGGAATCCCTAAAGACCTTGGAGGACAGACACATCTCCGCAATTAAGGAACTCATTCCAATAAAATCCCAAAGTGTGGTGCTCAGCAAGGTAAAAACCGACCTGAACCGCCTGGAAACCCTATTGGATGGGTCGTTCCTGATCGGGGAACTCAGTTCAAGGCTCTCCGACAAGATCCTGGGCTATGGGGAGCTCCTTTCCTCCTACATCATCAGTGAATTTTTTATTGCCGAAGGCCTTGACGCCATATACAAGGACAGCCGGGAACTGATCCTTACGGACAATCATTTCGGCATGGCACACGTGGACCTTTCCGGCACCAATGCCAACTGCAATGCCTTCTTTAAGGAAAACACCCATAGGATCACAGTGTTGCCCGGTTTTGTCGCCCTGAGCAAATCCGGCCATTCCACTACTTTAGGCCGGGGCGGGTCGGACTATACAGCGGCCTTGGTCGCAGCGGCACAAGGGGCCGACCTACTTGAAATCTGGACCGATGTCAATGGGATGTACACGGCCAATCCCAAATTGGTGAAACAGGCAAAGAACATTTCCAAGATCAGCTATGAGGAGGCCATGGAGCTGTCCCATTTTGGGGCCAAGGTCATCTATCCCCCCGCCATTCAACCGGTCCTGGCCCAAGGGATCCCCATCCTGGTCAAAAATACCTTCGAGCCCGAAAACCCCGGCACCCTGATCGCCCGAAACGACAATGGCAAGGGAAAGACGGTCCGGGGAATCAGTCACGTGGGCAATGTCAGCCTGTTGTCCCTTGAAGGTCCCGGGATGATAGGCATCCCCGGGATTTCAAAACGCTTCTTCGAGACCCTTTCCAATAGGGACATCTCCATCGTCTTGATCACCCAGGCCTCCTCCGAGCATTCAATTTGTGTTGGGGTGGCCGACGAGCATGCCAGCAAGGCCGTGGAAGCGGTCAATGAGACCTTTGCCTATGAAATTTCCAGTGGGAAGATCAAGTCCGTCCAAATGGAAAGTGAACTGACCATAGTGGCCCTTGTGGGCGACAATATGAAAAGCCATCAAGGCCTGAGCGGAAAAATGTTCAGCACCTTGGGAAAGAACAATGTGAACATCAGGGCCATCGCCCAAGGGGCTTCGGAGAGGAACATTTCCGCTGTCATCAAAAAGGAGGACGTAAAAAAGGCATTGAACTCCCTCCATGAAACCTTTTTCGAAGAAAATATCAAACAGCTCAACCTCTTTGTGATGGGGGTGGGCAATGTGGGATCCAAACTGCTCGAACAGTTGGGACAACAGAAGAAATATCTACGCGAAGAACTCCGGCTCAACATCAGGGTGATCGGCATAGCCAATTCAAGACAAATGCATTTCGACGACAACGGAATCGACCTGATCGACAGCCGGCACACGCGGGCGGCGATCGCGATGGACAGGGCGCTTTCCAGGCCAATCATCC
>CALDPL010000196.1 GCA_937911965.1 uncultured Allomuricauda sp.
CAGCGCTCGCGTGATCTCGAGCCGGCGGCGCTCGCCGCCCGGGTCGTGGTCGCCGGCCTGGACATGGACTTCAAGGGAAATCCCTTTGGACCCATGCCCGCCCTTATGGCCACGGCGGAATACGTGACCAAGGTCCACGCGGTCTGTACCCGTACCGGAAACCTCGCCAACTACAGCTTTAGGACCTCCAATGATGAAAATCTGGTGCTCCTGGGCGAGACCGGGGAATACGAACCCTTGAGCCGGGCCGCCTTTTTCAAGGCCATGTTGCGGGAGAAAATAAACGATATGGAAGTGACGGCCGAGGAACTGGCCCCAAAAAACCGCAAACCCCATGGCTGAACTCGATGGGACCACTTTGGAACTGGACCTGTCGGCCCTGGAACACAACTATAAATTTTTTCGCTCCAAAATACGGGAGGAAACCAAATTCCTGGCCGTGGTCAAGGCCTTTGCCTACGGCAGTGACATGCAGGCCATCGCCAAGAAATTGGAGGCCCTGGGCGTGGATTGCCTGGCCGTGGCCTATGCCCGGGAGGGCTTGTCACTCCGGGAGGCCGGCATAGGGATCCCCATTCTGGTCCTCCATCCCCTGCAGGCCAATTTTGGGGAAATGATCCGGGGACAATTGGAGCCCTGCCTGTACTCCCCAAAGGTGTTGGGGGAATTTCTGAAAAAGGCCGAAGCGCTCGGGACCCGGGAGTATCCGATCCACATAAAACTCAATACCGGACTCAACCGATTGGGATTTTCCCATGGGCATATCCACCTCCTGTCCAATTCCCTCAAGGGCAACCGAAATGTCGGGGTGGTATCGGTGTTTTCCCACCTGGCCGCTTCGGAAGATCTGTCACAGGCCCAATTCAGCCTCGGACAGATCGGGGACTTTGAAAAAATGGCCGCCGAATTGGCCCAAAATCTGGGTCATGCCCCCATCCGGCATATGTTGAACAGCTCGGGGATCCTCAACTATCCCGAGGCCCAATTTGAAATGGTGCGCTCCGGGATCGGACTCTATGGCTATGGCAACGACCCCACGGTGGATGCCGTCCTTCGGCCGGTGGCCACCCTGAGGACCATCATCTCCCAGATCCACGAAATCGGGCCGGGGCAGTCCGTGGGATACAACCGGGGCTTCACCGCCAAGGGGCACATCCGCACGGCCACCCTCCCCCTGGGCCATGCCGACGGCATTGGACGGCAATACGGGAAGGGCAGGGCCTCTGTCCTGATCGGGGGGAAGCGGGCCCCGATCATAGGCAATGTCTGCATGGACATGATCATGGTGGATGTCAGCGGAATCGACTGCGAAGAAGGGGACGGGGCAGTGGTGTTCGGCCCCGACAATTCGGCAGAAAACTTTGCATCGACGGCCGGCACCATCTCCTACGAGATCCTGACCGCCATCTCCCAAAGGGTCAAAAGACGGATCCTGGGGGATTGATTTTTTTCGTTTTTCCAAAAAGAAGTCCCATTTTTGTTTAATTTGATCCAATTAACCAATACTTCGGAAAACTATGGGATTTTTAAAAGAGTTCAAGGATTTCGCAATGAAGGGGAACCTCATCGATATAGCGGTGGGTTTCGTCATGGGTGCCGCCTTCAACAAACTGGTATCCTCCTTTACCGGGGGCATTGTCTCCCCCTTGGTCGGGTTGTTGTTCAAATCCGACTTCAACGACCTTAAATGGGTGATCACCGAAGGTACGGTGGACGAGACAGGGAAAATCGTCGGAGAAATTTCCGTGCTCTACGGGGAGTTCCTCACCAACACCATTGACTTTTTGATCGTGGCCTTCGTAATGTTCATCATCGTCAAGGCCGTCAACAAATTGAAAAGGGAAGAGCCCCCGGCCCCACCTGCAGGACCGACCCAGGAAGAACTCTTGGCAGAGATTCGCGACCTGTTGAAAAAACAATAAGATCGACCGAGGGATTCGGCCCAACACCGCTGCACCGGTTAACCCAAAACCACCAAGGCAACACAAAAAAGCCTTGGTGGTTGTTTTATTTACAACATTTTGTTATATTTTATTAAACCCTGCTTAAAACATTGGTTTTGATCGCGCTCTGGTTTACCTTTGCGTCAAGAAATCAAAAGAAGATGAAAATAGCGGTCATTGGAGCCACCGGAATGGTGGGCGAGGTCATGTTGAAGGTATTGGAGGAACGCAACTTCCCCATTTCGGAATTGCTCTTGGTGGCCTCGGAGCGATCGGTGGGCAAAAAGCTCAATTTCAAGGGTAGGGAACACCCTGTCATCTCCCTGGAAGATGCAGTGGCCGCCAAGCCGGACATCGCCCTCTTTTCAGCCGGGGGGGACACCTCCCTGGAATGGGCGCCCAAGTTTGCCGAAGTGGGCACCACCGTGATCGACAATTCCTCGGCCTGGAGGATGGACCCCACAAAGAAATTGGTGGTCCCCGAAATCAACGCAAAGGAACTTGGTCCCCGGGACAAGATCATTGCCAACCCCAATTGTTCCACCATACAATTGGTCCTGGCCCTGGCCCCCCTGCACCAAAAATATCAAATGAAGCGGGTGGTGGTCTCCACCTACCAGTCCGTATCGGGAACAGGCGTGAAGGCGGTCCGACAAATGGAGAACGAGGCCGCCGGCGTAAAAGGGGAGATGGCCTACCCCTATCCCATCAACCGAAATGTCCTGCCCCACTGCGACAGCTTTTTGGACAACGGCTATACCAAGGAAGAGATGAAGTTGGCCCGGGAACCCCAAAAGATCCTGGACGACCGAACCTTTTCGGTCACCGCGACCGCGGTTCGCGTCCCAACTTCCGGAGGCCATTCCGAATCCGTCAATGTGGAATTCCACAGGGATTTCGATCTGTCCGAGGTCCGCAGGATCTTCCGGGAAAGCCCGGGAATCAAACTACAGGACAATCCGGATACCAACACCTACCCCATGCCGGTCTACGCCAATGGAAAGGATGAGGTCTTCGTGGGGCGGTTGAGAAGGGATGAGACCCAGCCCAACAGTCTGAACCTGTGGATTGTGGCCGACAACCTGAGAAAGGGGGCCGCCACCAACGCAGTGCAGATAGCGGAGTATTTGGTGGAACACGGGCTGCTTGCCAAAGCCCCCCAGGGCACTTCTTAAAAATCGGCCAAAATTTGGCCGCTCCAAGGGGATTGTCCATTTTTATGGTATTTTTATCCGACTCAAACCAAGAAAATGAAAAAGTTAATCCCCTTGACCTTGGCCCTTATTCTTACGGCCTGCAATGAAAACACAAAAAGAGAACCGATCGTAGTGAACTATCCGACCACTGAAAAAGTCGATACCGTGGACACCTATTTCGGCACCGAAGTGCCCGATCCCTATCGCTGGCTCGAAGATGACCGCAGTGCCGAGACCGAGGCCTGGGTCAAGGAGCAGAACAAGGTCACCTTTGGCTACCTGGACCAAATCCCCTTTAGGGAAGACCTGAAAAACCGCCTGGAAAAACTTTGGAACTACGAAAAGGTCGGCTCCCCTTTCAAAGAAGGCGATTATACCTACCATTACAGGAACAACGGCCTTCAAAACCAATATGTGGTCTACAGGACAGATTCCCAAGGCACCGAAGAGGTCTTTTTGGACCCCAACACCTTCTCCGAGGACGGCACCACCTCCCTGATGGGGCTGAGCTTTACCAAGGACGGCTCCAGGGCGGCCTATCTTATTTCGGAGGGAGGAAGTGATTGGAGAAAGGGCATCGTGATCGATGCGGTCTCCAAGGAAATTGTGGAGGACACCCTGGTGGACATCAAATTCAGCGGCATCTCTTGGAAAGGGAACGATGGTTTCTTCTATTCCAGTTACGACAAACCCGAAGGCAGTGAGCTTTCGGCCAAGACCGACGAGCACAAACTGTACTACCACAAGGTGGGTACGCCCCAATCCGAGGACCAACTGGTCTTTGGGGGGATACCCGAGGAAAAACACCGCTATGTGGGCGGGCGGGTCTCCGAGGATGAAAACTACCTTTTTATCACCGCTTCCGTTTCCACCTCGGGCAACAAACTCTTCCTCAAGGACCTCAGGGATCCCAATGCCGAATTGATCGTCATCCAGGGGGATACCGAGGCGGACACCTATGTGATCGACAATGAGGGATCTACCCTCTATCTGGTCACCGATCGCAATGCCCCCAACAAAAAAGTGGTGGTCGTACAGGCCTCCAATCCCGGACCGGACCAATGGAAGGATCTGATCCCAGAAACCGAAAACGTACTTACCGCCGGGACCGGTGGGGGCTACTTTTTTGCGGAATATATGGTCGATGCCATTTCCAAGGTCTACCAGTATGGGTATGACGGGAAGCTGGTGCGGGAAATCGAATTGCCGGGATTGGGAAGCGCAGGTGGATTCGGGGGCAAGAAGGAGGAATCTGAGTTTTACTTCTCCTTCACCAATTACAATACCCCGAGCTCCATCTATAAATATAATGTGGAGACCGGCCAATACGAGCAATATTGGAAGCCACAGATCGACTTTAACCCTGAGGATTACCAGTCCGAACAGGTCTTCTACACCTCCAAGGACGGCACCCGGGTCCCCATGATCATCACCTATAAAAAAGGATTGGAGCGCAACGGCAAAAACCCCACCATGCTCTACGGATATGGAGGCTTCAACATCAGCCTGACGCCATCGTTCAGCATTGTGAACGCGATCTGGATGGAGCAGGGGGGAATCTATGCGGTACCCAATCTAAGGGGCGGGGGGGAATACGGCAAGGAATGGCATTTGGCGGGGACCAAACTCCAAAAGCAGAACGTCTTCGATGATTTTATCGCCGCGGCCGAGTACCTGATCGAAAACAACTATACCTCCAAGGAATACCTGGCCATCAGGGGCGGGTCCAACGGAGGATTGCTGGTCGGTGCCACCATGACCCAACGGCCCGATTTGATGCAAGTCGCCCTTCCCGCCGTGGGGGTGATGGACATGCTCCGCTACCACACCTTTACCGCAGGGGCCGGTTGGGCCTATGACTATGGAACGGCTCAGGACAATGCGGAAATGTTCAACTATCTGAAGGGCTATTCCCCGGTACACAATGTGGAGGAAGGCGTCCACTACCCGGCCACCCTGGTCACCACAGGGGACCACGACGATCGGGTGGTCCCTGCGCACAGTTTCAAGTTTGCCGCGGAATTGCAGGAAAAACAGGCAGGTGACGCCCCCACCCTGATCCGCATCGAGACCAATGCGGGACATGGAGCGGGGACGCCGGTGAGCAAGACCATCGAACAATATGCAGATATCTATGGCTTTACCCTCTACAATATGGGCTTTGACCGACTCCCCAACCAGGCCGTATTGAAAGAGTTCAAGGAATAAGTAATCCAAAGGCCGCCCCCGGACCTACAGGGGGGCGGTCCTTGATGACCGCATATGCTAAAAGTCCGAATTGAATCCTTTGGATACGGGGATCAGACCATCCTGGACGACATCACCCTCGATGTGGCCAAAGGGGAGCATATGGCCCTGATGGGGGAAAGCGGCTCGGGCAAGAGCAGCCTGCTGAAGATCATCTACGGCTTGCTGCACCTGGAACAGGGTTCCATCTTCTGGGGGGAGAGACAGGCCTTGGGCCCAAATTTCAACCTGGTTCCCGGGGAACCCTATATGAAATACCTGGCCCAGGATTTTGACCTCATGCCCTTCATCACCGTGGAGGAAAACATCGGACAGTTTCTTTCCGTTTTCCAAAGGGAAACCCATGCCGAACGTATTGGGGAACTCCTGGAGCTCATAGAAATGCAGGATTTTGCAAAAACCAAGGTCCAAAAGCTCAGCGGCGGACAACAACAACGGGTGGCCCTGGCCAGGGTCCTGGCCCAGGAGCCCGAACTTTTATTGCTCGACGAGCCCTTTGGGCATATCGATTCCTTCAAGAGAAACAGCCTGAGGAGAAAGCTGTTCCCCTACCTGAAGAAAAAAGGGATTACCCTGCTAACAGCGAGTCACGATACGGACGATGTACTGCCCTATGCCGATCGGGTCCTGGTGCTCCAACAAGGGAGGGCCATCGCCCTTGAAAAGACCAAGAAACTTTACAGAAACCCCCCAGATCGTTATACGGCCTCCCTCTTTGGGGAAGTGAACCTCCTCCCCATCAAACTCCTGAAATCCTATTCCCAGATCGACCTATCGGTGCTCATCTATCCCCATGAATTCCAGATTTCCGAACGCTCCGGCCTCAAGGTCACGGTCGAACATTCCTTTTTCAAGGGCGGCCATTACCTCAACGAAGGACGGACCGAGGAAGGAATCCTCCTCTACTTCAACACCCCAAAAAAACAGAAAAAGGAAAGCACAGTTTTTCTTAACGTATCTTTGAAGACCATCAACGCCCGCATCAAGGTTGGACAAACAACAACTACATAGCGAATTGAAGTTCAAGGCAGTCCGCAGCAGCGGTGCCGGTGGACAGCATGTCAACAAGGTATCCTCCAAGGTGGAACTGACCTTTGACCTGCCCGGATCCAAGGGATTTTCAGAGGCTGAAAAACAAAGATTGCTTTTAAAACTGGACAGGCGTTTGACCAAGGAGGGGACGCTACTGCTCCAATGTGACGAGGCCCGAAGCCAACACAGAAACAAGGAATTGGTGGTCCTCCGCTTTTTTGCGCTCCTGGAATCGGCCCTGCATGTCCCCAAAAAAAGAAGGCCCTCCAAACCGACACGATCTTCCATTGAAAAACGGCTTGCTTCCAAAAAGAAAACCTCGGAATTGAAAAAGAAACGGAAAAATCCGGACCTAGATCATTGATTCCCTTAAGGCAGTTTTTGATGCAGCGCTCCCTGGTAGGACTTTGGTCCAGTAAAGGATGTATCCCTACTTGCCCCAAAAGGAAATCGACCCATAAGATGGATTCTTTTGCCAACCCATTGGAGTTGCAATCTCATCAAGGGTAGCCCTTAGATCTGATGTTCCGAAACGAAATATTCCAAATATTCCGGAATCATGGTCCCCAGATAATACGGAAGATTCATTAAAATGAACGGGGTACCCGAAGGGGTCACACTCTTTTGTATTTTAAATTCACCCGCATAGATCCGAACTGCATAGGGATGGCCCACCGAATCCATAAATTGATGCAGGGATTTCAAAGAGCCCGTTTTTCCTGATTTGATTTCAATGGGGATTACCAATCCATTCGACTCCTGGACCAGATCCACCTCTGCAGAGGCATGCTGCTTTTCCCGAACCCAAAAACAAGGTTTGGTCTGCCTAAGAGGTTGTACTGAGATCAGTTCCTGGGTGATCATATGGGGAATGATTGCCCCTTTATAGCTTTCACTCAAATCTTCCATGAAGACCATTTTGGAAGCTATGGCCAAGATATAGTTCAATATCCCAGTATCCAAAAATTGAAGTCGGGGATGCTTTCTTAAATCAGGCAGTACCGGAGGTTCGACGGAGGTTGTGGGATATATCAACTGTATTATTTTGGCCAGATCCAAATTCCTGAAGGCCTCTCCGACCTCTCTGGACCTATAATTTGAATTTCCGAAATTGTGGAACTTTACCCTACGATCCACCAAGAATGCGGCAGTCGCCATGATATGTTTCAAGATATCCCTGGCCATGGCGTTACCGGCATACTTTTCCGTATCACTGATATAGGCCCCCCAAATACTTTCATAAACGGGTGCCAAATCGGAAATACTTCCTCCCTTAAGATGGGTGCCAACAACTTCGGGCATTCCCCCAATAATGGCAAATTGGTTGAACAATTTGAGAAGGATGGGATGCGCTGCCGGGGGTATGGGAATTTGTCCCAGGGCCCCAAGGGCGGCATGATGTTCCATGGCCCCCAGATATTCCCTGAAGTTAAAAGGGTGAAGGTACATAAACTCTACCCGCCCAACCGGAAAGCTCTTTACCTGTTTGAGGGCAAACTCCAAAAGGGAGCCTGCTGCTATCACGTGAAGTTGGGGCACCTCCTCATAAAAATAACGCAACAATCGAATGGCTTTGGGTTGTTCTTGAATCTCATCGAGGAACAACAAGGTTTTGAACAGGTCCTTTGACGCAATATTATTTGATAACATCAGGGAATCAAGAATGACATGGACGTCATCGGAGAGTTCAAAATAATGGGCATCCTCCTTTTTCTCAAGGTTCAAATCAATGGTATATTGGTACCCCTTGGAAAATTCTCGGATCAGGGTTGTTTTCCCGACCTGTCTGGCCCCTCTTAAAATTAGGGGCTTTCTATTGGGTTTACTTTTCCAATGTTCAAGCTCAGATAAAGCTTCCCGTTCATAGCTCACAATCAATACATTTAAATGTCAAATTATTCAAATATACATTTTTTTGTAACAAAATAGGGGGTGTTTGCTTGATTATTTGTAACAAAATAGGGGGTGTTTTAATCCAATATTGTAACAAAATAGGGGCAATTTCAATTTCAACCTCCTGGGAAAAACAGTTTTTAAAGCACTTCCAGGATTGTATGGGACTGTCCGTTGAATTCAAAAACGTCCCCCACCCTTTTCCCCAACAGCAGTTGTGCCATCGGTGAGGCTCCGGAAATACAATACACTACAACTTCCCCTTCTTTATGGGAACCCGCTGAAATGGACAAAAAATAACGGGCCGTTTCGGTCCGTACCAGACTTCCCATGCCGATTGTTTCCCCTCGGGGGACAATGTCTATCTTCTTCAGGGCATTCCTTGTGTTTTCCACCTCCAACAACTGCCCTGAGAGTTTCTCCTGCTCCAAATGCAGCATGGCCCTGCCGGTCTCATGCTTGTCCCCGGTGGAGTTCTTGTCCTCAGAGAGCAGGGATTCGTTCAATTCGGCGCCCCGTCCCCTCAAACGTTGGGCATTTTGGTTCACATAGGCCCAACAAAAATCCAAAAGTCTTCGTTTCATACCGGAATTAAAATCAGGCAAAGCTAAGCCTAAAAACGGTTTCCCTACCGGGAAAAGAGCGCAGCTGTATGCTCCCCCCGTGCAACTGCATCACCCTTTTGGAAAGGCTGAGCCCAATCCCGCTTCCCTCGCTCTTGGTGGTGAAAAAGGGAACAAAGATTTCCTCCATCTGCTCCGGGGGGACCCCCGGGCCATTGTCCATTACTTCGATATACTTGGTCCCGTTTTCCTCCAGTCCCGCCAGGATGCGCACCCTCCCATCCTCCATCCCGCTTACGGCCTGAAGGGCATTTCGGGTCAGGTTGATCAGCACCTGTACGATCTGTTTCTCGTCCAAAAAGAACTCCAATCCTTCGGGATCGCAGACCACCCCAAAATCGAGCTTCGGCGGAAGCTTGGCCGACATCAACACCCGTATCTTTTCCAAAAGTTCCCTTCCCCTGACCAAGGTTCTGTCGGGTTCGGGCACGTGCAACAGGCTGCGGTAGGACTGCACAAAATCCATAAGGTCCCCGCCCTGCTCCTTGATCACCTCCAAGCCCTTCAGCGTATTTGCGATCTGTTCCTCCCCCAATTCTTTAAGAGGGACGATCTTCCCATTGTTTTTATAATACCTGATGATCGAATCCGAGATCGAGGCTATGGGGGTAATGGTGTTCATAATCTCATGGGTCAATACCCGGATCAGCCGGATCCAGGATTCCGTTTCCTTTTCATCGAGTTCCCTGTGGATGTCCTGGACCACCACCAATAGCAGGGACCGCCCATCCAGGGTCAAGGCCGTGGATTTGAGGGCCAATTGGACCTGTTCCCTTTCATTTGCCAATTGGAACATTTTACGCTCAAAAGGCTTGAAATCCTCGAATACCCGGTACAGTTTTTCATCCACCTGCACCAATTGTTTGATGTGGTTCAAGGGACTGTGGTCCAACAATCTTTCCAGGGTCGGATTGGCAAAGAGGATATGGCCCCTTTCGTTATAGGTCATGATCCCGATGCTGGCCTGTTTGAGTATTTCTTGGTAATACCGTTCCCTGAGCTGCATCTGCAGGTGCACTTCCTGGATCAGGCCGTTGACCCGGTTCAGACTGCTGTTGAGCTCCTTGAAGGATTTGATGGAAACCTGCTCCGGAAATCGAAGCGTAAAGTCCTCATTGCGGATGGCGTCGAAGAAGTAGGCCAGTTTCCTGTTGGTGCTGTTCACGAAAACGATCAGGGCATGGACCTGCAGCCCAAGGAGCAGGCCGAGGAAGCCCGCCAGGGTATATTTCTCCCAGGCCACCCCAAAGGCCAGAGCCAGGGAGGTCCCCAGGATCAGAAGCACCCGAAGGATCAACTGGAAATAAAAGTGCCGGCTGGCCATCA
>CALDPL010000197.1 GCA_937911965.1 uncultured Allomuricauda sp.
CCATAGGGCTCGGAGGGGTTCACGATACGGTTCCTTCGGTCCTTCGGGGTGGCGGGGCCGGCCTTGAAATAATTGTTCACCAGATTGTAATTGCCCAGTTCCCCCCCGTAGATGCTGTTGCCTCCCCAATTATAGATGACGTTGTTCCTGAAATCCACAAATTCATCCGGGGCGTTCGGGGTGGTCTTTGAACCGCTCAATCGAGGGTTCCTACTGTTGTTGCTCGCTATCAGGTTGTGGTGGAAACTCGCCTTGGATCCTCCCCAAATCCCTCCATAGCCATGGGCGCCCTTTTGATGTACCGATTGATTGAGGGCCTCTGAAATCACGCACCACTGCATGGTGAAATCACGGTTGCCATAAAATGAGGTCACCTCGTCGGTGGCCCAGCTCATGGAACAATGGTCCAAAATGACCCTTGTCGATCCCCGACCGCCCAAGGCGTCCCCTTCCTGTTTTGTGACATCACCCATTCTAAAACGCATATAGCGGATGATGACGTTGTCGGCCTTAATGGTTACCGGATATCCCGCCACCGCAATGCCATCTCCCGGTGCCGTCTGTCCGGCCACGGTCAGGTCGCCGCGATTGATGTCAAGGGGAGATTGCAGGTGAATGGTGCCGGAGACGGCAAAGACAATGATCCTGGGACCCTTTCGGATCACGCCCTTTCTCAGGCTACCTTCCCCCGAATCGTTCAGGTTGGTCACTGTATAGACCGTCCCGCCACGACCCCCACTGGCATATTTTCCGTAGCCCTCGGCCGAGGGAAAGGCCAAAACTTCGGTAGTGGACTGGGCCCATGCGGCCACGGGTACCAACAAAAGGGTACAACAGAGGGTCGAAAGCCACTTTTTAAGGGCTGTTTTGTTTCTTGATTGCTTCATTGATGCTTCAAATTACGATACAGATCCCAAATTCCCGATATGGAATCCACAATAAACAATGGGGTGGGCCGGACCTTGGCCTAACCCTCCCCATTGCAACAAAACTAACGATCGATTTTTGTTATTGGAGCCAACGTGGATCTCCAATACCCTCATCCAACAAACTCTGGTTGGTCACCGTATAATCCCCATTGGCAGGGTCTACAAAACCTGGATCCAAAGTGGTGTAAGTCGAAGAGGTGTCGTACCTGTTTTCCGTGGAACTGTACATGTTGGGCGCATTGAAATAGTTGTTGAACCCAAAGGTGATTTCCTCGTCCGTTCCGTTTTGGTTGGAATAATAGGCATCCGTGTCCGCAAATAAATTGTAGGTCACCGTGATGTCATTGTTCTCATAACGGATATAGGTAATTCTATCCTTCGTATTTGAAACCCCGACAAAGGTACAGTGGTCGATCAGGATGGTGGCCGTGACCCCAGATCCACTGGCCCCTCCGGCATCCATACGAATAAAGTCCCTGCCGTTCGGTGCATCTATGAAGGTCGAATTGGTCACCTCCAAATTGTGCAGGTTTCCGTTCCTGAAATCAATGAAGTCACCGCCTCCACCTATAAAATTGGAAACCACAGTGTTGTCAATATACAGATTTGAGAGTATGGCACCCGCGGTATTTCCATAGATGATCTGCCTTCCATAGTCACTTATGGTACATCCACTTATGGTCACCGAATTGTAATTCCCGGCATTGGACATATTCACCAAGGTGGTCATATCCGTTATCCCGACCAGTTCCAGATCACGTAGTTCCAGGTCCTGTAGGCCCGGGGCCATGGTAAAGGTGACGTTCAAGACCGGTTTGTCGTAGGGATAGAGTCCCCTTAGACTTATGGATTTGTCAAGGACGATATCCCCGGCAAATGCCTCATACACCCCTGGGGCCAGAACCAGCACATCCCCGTCGGCCGCTTCGGCTATGGCAAGGCTCAGGTCGTCCTCAGCCTCGACCAAAGTGGCGTCCCCTATATCGATCAGGGTGGTGAATATCGCCGTTCCCCTCAATTGTGCATTGTTCCTTAGCAGGACGGTATATTCGGTCTCCCCGGTAAGCCCGGTAATGGTCGCGCTTCCCGCACCGGCCTCCGCGGTGGTGATGGGACGTTCCAGATTTCCCGGATTGATCACCAGATGGGTGACCTCACTTCCGGCCGGCCACCTCAGGGTAGCCTCAAGGGCCTGGATGTCCCCATCCTGGCTTGGCAGAAAAATCTGTTCGGGATCTGTCTGTATGGAAAGGGATGCCCATTTTGAATCATTTTTACCGGTGGCAATTGCCTTTACCCTAACGGAATAAAGGGTTTCCCCGGCAAACTGTTCCGAAACGGGTAGCTGATCGGGCTGGACCTCCACGGTTCTGATGATGTTGTTGAATCCTGAGCCTTCCGCAAATTCCACCACGTAGCGTTCGGCATCCGTACGGACGTACCAGCTGAGTTCAATGGTGGTCATATTGCGTATTCTGGCACTGAAGTCCGTCGGTGCGAATACCCGGTTCACATCCAGTTCTTCAAGGACTTCCCCGTCCTTGGAATTGCAGCCAACGCTCAATAGGGCAAGCATGGCCATGGCAATCACTGTTCTTATGGTTTTGAATGTTTTCATTGCACTAATTTTTTGGATGACCGTTAATAGTTATAATCGTTGACCAATTGTCCATTGCTTCCATCGATGAACACTTGCCATATTGGCCAGAATTGTCGGGCATCCGGATCCACACCCGGTTTGTAAATGGAATTGATCTTGTCCACATTGAAGGAATCCCAGGTCTGGGCACTGTAGTCCGGTCCGGGAGAACCTTCCTCCCCGCGGTTCAGACCAAAGATTTGCAGGGTCTCATTGTCCCCTTCGTCAATCTTCCAGTAGAGCGTGGTGGGTACATCGGAATAATCCCCAGATCGTGCAGCCAAATCGTTCAGGTCCATTTTGACCTCATCCAATTTATCGCCCAGGAGGTTCCAACGGATAAGAGCCTGCTTGCGGATCATTTCCCCGGCAAACTCCAATTTGTGTTCCTCTACAATGGCTTCGAACATGGCCGTTTGACTGCTTTGGGCAGCTGAAAGGTAGGCATCCACCTCCACAGCATGATCGGCAGCATCGAAGGCACGTCGCCTCAACTCCCTGAGGTAGGGCACTGCGGCCCCGGGACCGTTGAGTTCATTGGCGGCTTCAGCGGCCATCAACAAGACTTCCGCATACCTCATATAGACCCAGTTCAGACCATCGTCATTGGAAGAGGTCACAAAGCGGTCCATCCACTCATAGCGGTATTTTCCAAAGTTCCAGTTGTCCAGGCTCAAAAGCTGTTGTTGCGACCAACCCTGGCCATCCGCAGTTCCGTATTCGTAGGGAACACAGGTCACCTCCCTGCGCTGATCCCCTTGGGAATAATCGTAGAACAGACTGGGAACAGGTCCAGCGGTACCCCCTCTGGCCTGGCCCGTGTGTTGGTCCACACTTCGGTGCCTAACCCCAAAGGTAAAGGTCACCCGGCCACGGCCCGCGCCCTGGCCGGCGCTGTCGCGGAGCTCGTGCGGCTGCGCGTGCCCGGCCTTCCTCGCTGACGCAGCCTGACGGTCGTGAGCACGCCTCCTCACGACCGCGTGAACGTCAGGTGGGTGACACCGCTGGGTGTGGAGACCACCTCGATGTCATAGGCGTCCTCCAGTGCCTCGAGGCCGTCCCACAGCCGGACGCCGCGCCCGAGAACGATCGGCACCATCACCAGGTGGATGTGGTCGACGAGGCCCGCGGCGACGAAGTCGCGGACGACGGGGGGTCCGCC